>JADKCL010000073.1 GCA_016718825.1 Bacteroidota bacterium
TGTGGATAGCCGTGGATTTGTAGAAGTCCATGGTTCTAGATGTAATGATACCAAGGCCGAAGGCTGTCTTGAACAACCGTCTCGATCACAAACACAAATACTTCTCGTCGAATTGATGCCGCTTCCTCCTTGTTTTCAAACTGTTCCTTCAACATTTGTATTCCCAGCAAATCGTGTTATCTTCAACCCATTCACCCTCATGCTCCAATATCAAGTAGGCAAGGCGTATATTCCTTCTCTGTCTTCTATTGATGGTTCAAACGGCGTTTGCGCAGGTACCTGTTCGGTGGCAAGCGGGACCAGAGGTCTGGCATGGGTCACGTTTTTCCCATGGAAACGCGACGATCGGCAGGGGAATCAATTCCCAAAGGGTGGAGATCCTGATTCCTGAAATTTAATCTGATGTTGGGCATGCGTGGAACCATGTTGCTGGGCAAACATTGGCTATTCGGAGCGAGTCTGCAATACCAACTGTCGGGGCACACATTTATCGGTTTCTAACAAGATAACTACATCGATGGAATTCCGGGATACCGTCAGCCGTATGAGACCTTCCATTCGGCAGCGCTACCACAAAAACGGCATTACCCCTCAGCTTGACTCATCGTTTCGTGATCTTGACCGTGCACCTTTGTTGGATTCGGACACCGGGTCTATTGGATGAATCATTTACGGAGAGTTTGGGCTACGGCATCAGTGGTCTCCCCTGACAAGGTTCATCACTCAACACCGATCCATTTCTTCGCGACTGCTCAAACTTTCATCCTTTGGCAGCGTTTGAAACGCCGGTGGCTTCCGCAGGTGATGTTTACCATGGGGGCAGAAATTGGCGAGCACCTCAGCTTTACCCTCAATGCCGCGGCAGGCAGCTTTGGAATTCCAACATGGGTGAATTTCTCCGATCAATACGCCACCTACCGAAACCGCTGAACTTCGTTTCCGTGTAACGCCATATCCTACCGCCTCTCTGGTAGTTTGCCGATACCCGAATCTCTTGTTGTCAGTAAAGGTTTTCCAAGTATTGCACCGCCTTTCCTGCAAATGGACTGGCTGAATTTTTGACTTATCATATTGTCTTCTTCACAATGAACAAGCAATTTTCTTCTCTCTCTTTGTCTTCGTTCTTTGTGCCAAACAGCATCCACCAGGTCCACGCCGCTTGCGAATGGTGAATATCCCATTCTCAAAGGAATGACGTCATTAGCGGGAATTCCGCCAACCTCATAAAAGTGATGGCGACTGTTGAGCGCAGCGACAAGAGCGCAAATTTACCCTGTCTGCTCACCACCAACGGTCGCTACGGCGACGATGCCGATTTTGCCCGCTTTGAAGGCGAAGTATCTTCGCTCCAGTTGACAAGTTAAGGCCTCTGGATGACGCCGACCAAGGGCACACAATTTGTGCTTGTACTCCTGAAGCGCGGTCATGGAACTCTACGTCACCTTTAAAGGTCTGGACAATGCTCCAGAAATCGACCGTCGTGGTAACGATCGCCCCAATGGTGCAAATTTTGCAGATCTCAAAATCGGCCAAAGACCATGCCGACGCGTTGCTTGTGGAAATGAACAACAAACTCGCCACAGCCAACGAAGCTGTCAAGGTCAAGGTAGCGCAAGAAAAGGCCGCCAAAGGCCGCGCCGCCAAGCAGCCGAAGAAAGAAAATCGCCGACGAAGCCCGCCGCGCTGCGATGCAAAGCCCGCGAAGAGGCCAATGCCAAAGCAGCGGCCGATAAGGCGCGCCCGCGATCAAGTGCTTATGCGCGGTCGCACTGCAACTATCTCCAAACCGACTTCTGCACCGGCATCACCGGTATGCAGGCGCGACCAAGTCGCGTTCCAAAGCCTGAAGGCAAAATTTTGCCTGCTGATGATCTCACGGCGCAGGTGATCACGACCTCGCAGCCACTGAAGTGCTTCTCTTTTTGACTTTGGCATCGTTGAGCTCGCCACAAAAGCAGCAACAACGCACCAGACTTGGCCTTCTACTTGGAGCTCAACAGCGTCAGACTGCATTCACACTATGAGCGTGTGCTCGCCCTGCTCAAAACCTGCATGACTGAAAGCAAGGATGGCGCTCCATCGACCACGATGGAAGCTACACATGGTACAGCGACAAATGCTGGTCAGGGTTGCACAAGAAATTCAACACTACAAACGACAATATCCCTGACAATACTTTGGAGCTGGAAATCGCTCAAATAGTCACAGTTGGGCCTTTTTGGTTCTGACTCTTCAATCAAACAGGCCCTCCAAATCCGGGGGCCTGTTCGTTCGCGGGTATTTTTATTCCAGCGAATGCAGGAATCAACCGCGCAATCTTGGACGCACCAATAGTCCGGTTTCGTTGAGGTGGCTGTAGCGCTCCAAACAATTTTCAATCAGGTTGCGGATCACGTCGTCGAAGGAAAGCAATCCCTCGGCAAGAAACGTACTGCAAAATTCAGCGTTTTTCCCGAGGTGCGATTCGGGGGTTAATTCAATGATTTCGAATGTATTGCGGTTCGTGAGTTTGCCGTCGATGCGCATGTACTCGACCTTGTCGAGGTAATGAAACAACCGCTTGCAAGCTTCAAAGAGGCCATCCCAAATCCCGATCCTTGATATTGCGCATGCCAAGGGTATTTTCGGCGACGTATTTGTCATCGAAGGCATACAAATTATGCATCAAAAAGTCTCGTCATTGAGGACGTAACGTTCGCCCGGCGGCCCATTCACGGATATAATCGCCGTAGCCAATCACAGATGGAAACTTCTTTCCCTGGAGACAAATTCTTCGGCAATGATGGGACCACCAAATTCGGCGAGGGAGATCGAGCGCGAGGGCGCGGGCAGTCGCGTGGTCGCGCACGAGGTTGCGCTGCGTGATGCCGAGCGACGAACCCTCAAACATAGGCTTTACCACCAAGGGAAGGCGCAATTCGTCGATCAAATGCAAATCAGAGGCATCCCGAATGGCAAACGAAGCGGGCGTATCGAGGCCGAAGTCGCGGCAAAGCAACTTGGTAACGTGTTTGTCATTGCAGATGCTTTTGGCAAAGGCGTCGCCGCCGATGTATTTCAGTCCTGCGGCTTCGCAGATCGCGGGATTGAGGGCGTGGCGGTTCTTCGAATGGATTCCCTGCCAATACGGAAACACCAA
This sequence comes from Bacteroidota bacterium, assembly GCA_016718825.1. Taxonomy (NCBI): domain Bacteria; kingdom Pseudomonadati; phylum Bacteroidota; species Bacteroidota bacterium. The sequence continues at coordinate 3,140 of JADKCL010000073.1, forward strand.
ATCCGCGCTGTGTTTGCCGAACGTTGGCGATGAGTTCGGCGGAGAAGTGTACAATTGCACATCGTAGCCGGCATCACGAATGCCCTGCGTCATTTCCCTCGACATAGTACCGGTGGATGCGGTCTACTTGGCGGTTGAGCGGGTTGGCTGTGCTTTCGTCGAAATCAATGTCATCTGGACCAGGACAATTTTCATTGCGTTTTTGCGCCTCGGCGGGGGGTTATTGGTGAATCAAACGGAATGGAAGAACACCAAACGAATTCGGTCCCATCCAATCAAGGCCAATAATCTGCAAAAGATCGCAAAGATTCAATTTTGATTTGTGTAGCAGCTATTTCGTTTCACGAGACACAAAGGCACGAAGACTTGAAGCGATTGACTTTGTGTCTTTCTAGCCTTCGTGGCAAAAAATCAAACCAAATGAAAATCAGTTGGCTTTGGGAGCGACGGGACCAAAGCTTTTTGCCTTGACGATTGCTTCCTTGCTTGCTTTGACTGGCTGCTCGAGCAATGCGGCCTTTTCTTCGACCTGCTTGATGAGCGCCTCTTTGGTGGCGATGATGGTTTTGTCGGCTTTCGGATCGGCCTTCATCACTTCCACTTGGGTCTTTACAGCCTTGATTTGGTCCTTTGCAGAAACGACATGGACTTCTTCAGCAGCGACGACCACTTCGGCAGTTTCCGTGACTACTTTGTTTTGACGCTTCTTCGGCGCGTTGCTGACCAAAATCACGGCCTTCAAGGGTCTTTTCTTTGCCGTAAGCACTGCCTTGACCATTGTTTTCCTTGACCTTGTCGGGCTTGGAACCGTGGGCATCATTGGCATCGTGCGAACCGGATCCGCCGGAGCCTTCGTCGCCTTTTTCCTTGGAACCTTGGTTGCCATTGTTCTTTGGATCCTTGATATCCGACTTCGAACCCTGCTTGCCATCCTGTGGATCAGAATGGGTGCTCACTCCAACTCACGGCGGGTTTGCCATCTGTCGCCGTCCGAAGGCTTGCCCAATTGCGTAGGTTTTCGGTAGTGGCGCCACCGCTGCGGTCAGTAGGATTGCCAGTTTCCTTGATTTCTTTTGTCATTGCCTTTGCCTTGACTGTTGCCTTGCGCAACGAGGTTGCCCATCAGCAACATGCCGATTGCCAAGCTCAATGTATATTTTACTGTCGATTTCATCGTTTTCAAATTCAGAGGGTAAATCAATTTTCGTTCAGGATTTTCAAGAGGGAATCCAATTCGCGGGAGGTTTTTTCTGCTGCAGCCTTGGTGGAATCCACGGCATAGTTGGCAGCCTCAATTTGGAGAATCTCCTGTTTGGCCTTTCCTGCTCTTCGGCAGATGGACCGCAACCCACAAAAGCCAAAAGGCCGCAGGCAGCAACAAACATCAAACTAGCTTTTTTCATTTTTTGAATGACTTTAATTCAATTTGGCTGCAAAGATAGTGGATTCCGTGTTGTTGGGAATGATTTTCGGATGGGATGGGATGTTTTATTCGTGTAAGATTTCACTTTTCAGGTAGGCGCCCCGTCATGTCGACCGGAATCCTCAAGGAGCATAGCGACGCAGAGGATGGAGCGGAGACATCTACCACAGATACACGCACGCAATCACCACCCCGTCATGTCGACCGGAATTCCAGGAGCGGAGCGATGCAGAGGATGAGCGGTGACATCTGGAACGCGAAAACCCGGCGCTGCTGGGCGGACAGCAACCACCGCCTTTTCGTTCGGCTGCTTCGCTCTGCCTCCACTCCGGTCGACATGACAAGCCCCTCAAACCCGCACACCAGAAATTTCCTTCACATCCCCGGGCTGCATGTCGCCCAGTTTGAGGGTATGCAGGCGCCACCGCACGAGTCGCAGGGTCGGAAAGCCAATGGCAGCGGTCATTTTCCGCACTTGGCGGTTTTTGCCTTCCTTGATCGTGATCGACAGCCAACAATCGGGAATCGTCGCCCGTACGCGAATGGGCGGGATACGCGCAGGCAAATCAGGCGCAGGTTCGAGCCGGCGCACCGTCGCAGGCAGGGTATAATAACGCTCCTTCTTCACCGTAATGTCCACTCCGCGGCGTAATTTTTCCAAGGCACCTTCGTTGGGAATTCCCTCCACTTGCACCCAATATTCCTTTTCGATTTTTTGCCCCAGCAATACCGCATTCATTTTGGGATCATTCGTCAGGAGCAACAGCCCCTCGCTGTCTTCGTCCAGCCGCCCGACGGGATAAACATCCTTGGGAAAATCATGCAGCTCCGCCAACGTCCGTTTGGAAGGGTCATCCGTGGAGAACTGACTCAAGACGCCGTAAGGCTTGTAGATGAGGAAATAGCGGTGGGACATGCGACCAATCAAGCAAATTAACCGCTGCGAAGGTCGGGAATTTCTGGCAAATTCTGCCGAATGCCTTACCGCACGACCACAATTCGTCTGACAGCCATTGTCCTACCCAAGCCTTCGATTTGCAGGTGGTGAAGGCCGGCGGGGAGTTTTGAGACCTCGACTTGCTGGCTTTGGCTACCCGCGACAAGGGTCGTTTCTGCTTCGAATTCGCCGAGGCTGTTCAAAATGCGGACTTGAAGCGGCGTTTTTGCAACCGCTGACAATCGCAAGGTAATCACATCGGAGGCCGGATTGGGTGCGATCGAAAAAAGGGATGTTCCTGGTGATTCGAGCCCGATTATCGTGCTCAGGTCGCGGCAGGTTCCCCAGGATTCCGAACCCTTTTCGAAGCAATACAGGCGCAGCCAAGCGTAGCCGCCGACGGAACTGTAGGTAGATTCGATTTCTCCGAGCCCGTTGGCGAAGCTCTGCGACCAAGCGGCATCCATCGGAATCATTGCATTGGCGCAGGAATCGTAGAAAGTAGTCTTGAGAAAATCCATTCGAATACGTCCATTGGTCCCGCCATCGTGCGCATCCCGTTTTGGCAATAGTCGCTCAAAAGGGTTTTGACAGCGGGATTGTGTTGGTAGGGCAACAGTCCGAGGCGAAGGTAGGCCACTGAATCAAACGAAATTGTATCCGGCGCAGGTGCTATATAATTGGTATCCATGGCTTGGGCGGCGAATTGATAAAACTGAAGCTGCTCCTGCATCACGGCATAGGCAAATCGGCTGCCGGGGACTTGGGCATTCACCACCGTGCTGAAATAGCCGCTGTCGGTGGCTGGAAAACTCAATTCGCTGTAACGGTAACCAAAATGTTCGCCGGGATCCCAATCAAAAATTTGGGCATAATCGGGAAGTGCGCCTCCCAAACCCAAGGCAGGCAAGCCCCAAAGTTCGAAGGCCGGAAACTCCACCAAGCCCCCGAAATTGACAAAGGGCAGGAAGGAAAAAGTCTCCACGAATCCATGCGTGCGGCTCAACGCAAGATGTTTGCCCGTCGAAAGCGAAATGTACTTAACCGAATCCGGAACGCCCAAAACGGTGCGGAAGACGATGCTGTCCACCTGCGCCGTCACCGCGCCTTGCCAAATCCAGGAATTGCCGATGGCTGCCCGCGTTTCCAACCGAAAGCTGTCTCCCCGACTGCTGACGAACAGGCAAACACCGTCTGGAAATTCCAACATCTTCCGGCCGAAACAATGGTCCTGTTCCAACGCGTAAGAACCTGTGATTGAGCCCAAAACCGATCCGCCGCACGTCAATTGGCTATCCGAAGGCGTCACAGGTCGGTCCATGCGGTAAAAATAATGGGCCATCGCCGCGCCTTCAACCACGACCGAATCCATATTCGCCGCAAAAAACCAAGTATCGGCACTTCCTTGCTGACTGAAAGTATAAAGATGCGGCCCATTCGCAGGAAATGGATGCCAAGTTTGGGATTGGAGCGTGGTTGCGGGGAATAGGACAACGAGCATTCCTAGCAACCTTAAGCAGCGCGATTTCCAGTGCGTATTCTTTTTTGCAATTGGTTGAATGTACAAGTTTTGGAGGGATATCCTCAATGGGTTGGGGGTTTGAAGGATGGGAAGCGGTTTGAAGCTGTGGGAGGCTGTTTTAGAATTTCGGCAAAGCCTTCGGAAATGTCAAGCCTTGAGGATGGTGCCGTTGGGGTTACAAGTCAAAATTGTCATTCCTTCGTGTACAGAATTTGCTCCGACCTTTATTTGGGAGATGAGCTAGAAAACGAACCAGGTTAATTCCATTTCAGCGATCAACTGTTCGAAGAACCCCCGGGGGCCCCCGCCCCCGCCGCCGGGCCGCCGCCCCCCTTACACTTTCAATTCTTGCCAAGTACACGACTGCCTGACTTTTTATAATTGACTGAAATCCAATCGTCAAAAAATGGAAAACTCATGTTTTGGTCTCCCATTCGAATCACGAAGCCAGATTGCCAGCCATGGACCAATGAATTGGCATTTCGATTCATCGTCCCATTTTGAGTAATTTCCGCAAAACCGTCGGAAATGTCAAGTCTCAGAATGGTGCCGTTGGGGTCGATCACCATCCCGCCGATAAAAAATTCCACCCGCGTCGGACCGTTTGCAGGAATCACCTTGGGGAAAAAATTGCCGTTCGTAAGCCGAAGCCTAAACGCTGGGATGGGCTGACAAACAGCTATTACCGCGTTGTGCCGACAACAGCTGATACTAATCCATTTTTACCGGCACAAAATCCAGAAACAGTGGCACTTTTGCGGCTTCCATGCGTTGTCGATAAGTTTTCCATTCGTTTTCGAGGAAGTGGTTGATGCGGGTGACGGTGCGCCGCACCTCGGCGTCGAGTTGACGCAATGCCAGGTCCGCGTTGCCACCCGGCGGCGAATAGAGCGGCTCCACGAGTCCGGCGACTGTGTAGAAACGGTCTACCATCTGCTGCGTGAGGTGCTCGAGGCCCTTTTGGTTCTCGGGGTCGAGATATACTTCCATCAAATTGCGGATGCTGTCCCGCACGGGTTTGCCGACCTTTTTGAGGGAATCCCGCAGGGTGTCGCCGACATTTTCCAGCAATTTTTCATAACGGTCCATCATCTCGCGCGCGTCGCGCACCTGCTCGAAAGCTTGCGTTCCTTTCCGAACAAGCCGCAAGTAATCCGCCACTTTTGCTTCCCTCAGGGCCACTTTTTCACGGTCATAAACAATCCTTGGATCGGGCAAAATCTGAAAATTGCTGCTGTCTTTGAGGGCGCCATGCAACACTACAGCCTTGTATTGTCCGGGTGGCATGTCGGGTCCACCGGGAATTTCCAGTTGCCGTGGAAACTTGTTGTATTTCGGGAAATAGCTGCCGTTCCGGTCAAACTGCCAGCGAAATTCAAAAAATCCGGTGTCGGCTTTGGTGGAATGGGTTCGGACCGAATCGCCTGCCAAGGTCAAGATATGGATTCGGACCATGTTTTTAGGTGTGACTTCGCCGGGGCCGCGGTCGGGTTTTGGGGGCTCAACCTCCGTTGTTTTTTTCTTTTCCCCCTTCGAATCAGCATTTTCCTTCTTCGCATCAGCCGTTTTGGCCTTGGGGAATGCCGCTTCGCCACCCGGTGATTTCAGATAAACTTGAAGATTGGCGCCCCTACCGCGATTTCCACCCCCAAAATCTGCCGCACCATTGTACCGGAATCCATCTACGGAGCGGTATTCAGCCGCAATGGCATCTTGGATTGGAAGCAAGTAAAACTCCTTTTCCAGCAGGGATTTACCTTCTTTGGCGAGCATTCTCAAGCTGCGAATGTCGTCGATCATCCAAACCGCGCGGCCAAATGTAGCGATGATGAGGTCGTGTTCGCGGGGATGAATTTTGAGGTCGTTGACGGGAACTGAGGGAAAATCGTTTTTCCACTTCGTCCAATTTTCGCCGGCGTCGATGCTGACGTAAAGGCCGTGGTCGGTTCCAAGGAACAAAAGGCCTTCAGCGACAGGATCTTGCACGATGCTCAGGCAATGGCCGCTGACCTTTTTGCCGTCCGCAATCCGGCGCCAAGTCGCCCCGAAATCGCGGGTATGGTAGGCATAAGGCTCCCAATTGTTGCGGCGGTAATCGTTAAGAATGACAAAGGCTTCGCCCACATTGATTTTGCTGACTTCAATTTGCGGAATCCACGCGCCTTTGGGTGCATCGGGCAATTTCCCGATCAAATTCGTCCAGTTTTGCCCGCCGTCGCGAGTCAATTGCAGGTTACCATCGTCTGTGCCCACCCAAATCAGGCCCTTTTGCAACGGACTCGGCGCAATCGCCAATATTGTGGTGTAGTTTTCCGCGGTGGTCGCATCCAATGTCAAGCCTCCACTTTTGGCTTGCTTTTGTTTGGTGCTGTCGTTGGTGGTCAAATCCGGTGAAAGGAGCTGCCAACTTGCGCCTGCGTCGGTGCTATGGTGCAAAAATTGGCTCCCATAATAAAGCCCGTTGTCGTTGTGGGGATCCAAGGCCAAACCCGCATTCCAATTGAACCTCAAGGCCTTGCCCTCAGGATGAATGGGCCGAATGTCAATGCTTTCGCCCGTTATTTTGTTCACACGACGCACAAATCCGCCTTGCGACATGGCATACACGACCTGCGGATCATTGCGCTTGGCGGCGACATCAAATCCGTCCCCAAACATCACCTCCCGCCAATGGTAATTGCGAATGCCGCCTTCGGCCCAAACCTCCGAAGGCCCGACGTAACTGCCGTTGTCTTGCAGGCCGCCCATGATGTTGTAGGGCACCTGCATATCGTAATCGACGTGGTAAAACTGCCCGAGCGGCAGGTTCTCGACCAAGGCCCAAGACTTGCCGCCATCCCGCGAAATGGCTATGCCGCCATCGTTGCCATCGATCAGAAATTCGGGATTATTCGGATCGATCCAAAAGGCATGGTGATCAGGATGAACGCCCGAAAAACTCACCAATTGCGTAAAACTTTTTGCACCGTCTTCGCTATAGGAAATCGTACTCCAGAGGTTGTAAACGCGGTTTTCATTCTGCGGATCAACAAAAATTTCGGCATAATAAAAGGGGCGGTTGCCAATGTCATTTTCAGCGCGCTTTTTCCAGTTGAATCCGCCGTCGTCGCTGCGGTAAAAGGCTGTGGCACTGGATTCAATGAGGGCATAAACGACATTGGGTTTGGAGCGGGAAAATGCCAAGCCCATTCGGCCCAATTTGCCCGCAGGAAGGCCGTTTTTTTCCGTTTGTTGCTGCCAAGTTTTGCCTCCGTCGAGGGTCATGTACAGGCCCGAACCTTTGCCGCCCGAGGTAAAAAACCAAGGTTCGCGATGATATTCCCACATCGCAGCGAGCAGCTTGTTGGGATTGCTCGGGTCGATGACCAATTCGGCGCAACCCGTTGTGTCATTCACATAGAGGATCTTCTCCCATTTTAATCCACCATCGATGGTTTTGAAAACGCCACGATCCGCATTAGGTCCCCAAGCCGAACCGAGTGCTGCGACGTAAACGACATTTTCATTGTTGGGATCGACGATGATGCGGTGAATGGTTTTGGTGTTTTCGAGGCCCATCATCTGCCAAGTGCGACCCGCATCGAGGCTTTTGTAGATGCCCTTGCCGCTGTTTTGCGAATTCCGCGGATTGCCTTCGCCCGTTCCTGCCCAAATCACGCTTGGATTTTGTTGGGTAACCGCGACGGCACCGATCGACAAAACGGCTTCCTTGTCAAAAATGGGTGCCCAATTGATCCCGCCATTTTCGCTTTTCCAAAGTCCGCCGCTCGCCGTACCTGCATAAATCGTCGAAGGGTCGGATTCCACAGCCACAATGCCCGTGACGCGCCCGCTCATGCCTGCAGGACCGATACAGCGCGGTTTGAGGTTTTTGAACTTGGAAAGGTCCACCGTTTGGGCATCTGCGAAGGGTATTCCTGCCAGGATCAAGGTCCAAGCAAGGAGCATACGGAAAATGCTCAACGGGAAATTCAGTCTTTTTTGCATCGCTTCGAATTCGGGTGCAGAAAGTTAAGGCCAATCATGCGAAGAAAAAACCTTGAGGCAGCGTGACGGTTGATTCTTGGCCTGAATGTTAAATTTCAGCAATTAATTTACCCAGAACTGCAAATCTGCTTAACTTTCCCGCAGAAATCACCTTGATGCCTTCATTAGAATCCATTGCCAAAGACCCACGTTTCATCGGGCAAACCGTCCAATCCGTTTTGAAAGCGATCGGCAAACCCTATGACGACCACATTTTTGTCGATTTCACGCCGGGCAAGCTCAACGCCGCTGCATTTCTTTTCGAAGGCGATGGATGGATCTACTTCCACATCGACGAATTCCAGCATCAACCCGCCTTCCACCCCGAGCGGAAATGGGACTTGGACCTATTGTTGAAGGAAAAGGTCGCCCAAATGGAATTCGAAGCAGAATGAATTGGAGGAAGTTATTCCGCGTCGTTGGCGCTACCCAAAATGCGGTGTGAGCGCCAATGACGCTAATTTGGAACGGCATTCCAGACGAACCTGCCAAATCCAAATTTGAATTCCATGGTGTGTGCGTTCCGTGTTGGTCGTTTTCACCAATTGTCCTGAATATCATGGTCCAATTGTTTCGCGTAGGGACAGGTCGCGACCTGTCCCTACGCGAAACAATTCATTACCAAACATTTATGCAATTTTCTACCCGATGACGATCCTTGCCTATGCCCACATTGAAGCGCGCAAGATTCGAATTCGAGATTTTGATTCCCCGTGCAATAGTTCAACAAGGATTCAAACCAATTTCCGACTACGCTTCACCCGCACCACCGACCGGATCGCCAAATACAGAGAACCCAATGCGCAAATAATCAACCCCAAAGACTCCCGCGCGAGTTCGACACCCGGCCGGGAATCCATTTTCCCGGTAAGCCCCTGAAACTCCTCCGGCCAAAGCAAAACGGCCCCGACGATCGCCGCAATCATCGGAAACAGGCAGATAAACAATGGAATAGGCTTGAAAATGCTCCAAACATGCATAACGACGAGACATCCGTAGATGGCAATCCACGTCAGCGGATCGGGATCATTGTATTGAACCGCCGCAAATGCCCCAAAAATCAAGGCCAAAACAATTCCTATTCCCGTATGGACACGTGTTTCCATCTTGCAAAGGTAGGTGGCAACCTGTTTCAAGCCGCCATCAACCCAGTTGAGTTGCCCACATTTGATCCACGATCGCATCGGTTTTCTGAAGAATTCCCTTGAGATCACTAATTTCAGGCCATGAAACGTGCGTATTTCTGGGGATTGTTATTGTTGCCGTTTTGGATCGGATGCAGTGGCGGAGGTCCGACCAAAATCGACGATCCAGGTTCGGCCGCAGCTACCGAGCCCAAGGGCAAGCAGTTGATGACCCAATACTGCGGCAGTTGCCATACCGTTCCTTCACCGTCGGATTTGGACCAAAAGACCTGGAAAAACCACATCCTCGTGCGCATGAGCGCCTACATGGGCATCTACAACGACAACCAACGGTACTACGATAGTGTCCCTGAAAAATGGCTCGAGCCCGGTGTCGGCGGTCAGCGGGTGCGCGCAGCGGGGATTTATCCTGCGAAACCCGTGATGAGCCGTCCGGATTGGGAGGCTTTGCGCGATTATATCCTCAGCAATGCGCCAACGCTCACGACGGGCGCTCCCGGGATGTTGCCGATTGAAAAGAAATTGGAGCTTTTCAAGGCGCGGCCGTGGCAACCCGACCGCACTTTGCAGCCGTTGGTAACGGCAGTGGCGATTGATTCAGCCCATTCGAAAGTTTATGCGGCATTTTTCCAGCAGAGCTTGCTCGAAATGAATCCCGCAGGGAAAATTCTCGACCGTGTCGACGGATTGTATGGCCCAATTTATTTGAATCCCGCTGCGAATGGCTTTTCCATGGCCGAAATCGGGAGCATGAAGGGCAGTGACCACCCCAAAGGCAGCGTTTGGCGGGCAAATGGATTCGGCCAAATCAAATCCAAAAAGCCTGCGGTGCGCTTTGATTCATTGATGCGGCCCGTGATGATCCAATGGGCCGACCTCGATCAGGATGGGGACGAAGATGCCGCCCTCGCCGAATTTGGCTACCACATGGGCGAAATGTCTTGGCAGGAAAACGAAGGAGGGAAATTCATTCGGCATACACTCTACCCCGACGACGGCACGGTTTCCATTCATGTCGGCGATTTCACCGGCGATGGTTTGCCCGACATCCTGAGCCTCAAGGCCAATGCCGACGAACGTGTCGATTTGTACACCAACAAAGGCAAGGGGCAATTCGAAGCAAAAATGCTGTTCCGTTTTAACCCGAGTTATGGTTGCACGGCCATGGAAGTCGTGGATTGGGACAAGGACGGTCGGCTCGACTTCTTGGTTGCGAACGGCGACAACGGCGATTATCCGCCGATTCTGAAGGCGCACCACGGCATCCGGTTGTATCTGAACAAGGGCAATGCTGAATTTGAGATGGCGCATTATTTTCCGTTCAACGGCGCTTATGGCTTGCGCGTCGGGGACTTTGACTTGGACGGCGATCCCGATTTGGCGGCGGTTTCCTTTTATCCCGATTACAAAGGCCGGCCCGAAGAAGCTTTTGTTTACTTCGAAAATCAGGGCAATTTCCAATTTCGTGCGCTGACATTTCCCGAAGTTGGCTTAGGAAGGTGGATGGTCATGGATGCCGGGGACATGGACGGCGATGGGGATGAAGACATTGTGTTGGGGGCCTTCGACGTCAAAAGTGACGACTGTAGCGAGGCGACCTACGACCAATGGATCAAGGACGATGTGCCGGTTTTGGTCTTGGAGAATTTGACAAAATCTGGGAAATAGCGCATCAGACCAAATATTTGCAGAAAAATTTCCCGGAAATGTTATCTTGCTATCGATCAAAAGTCGTCGGGAAGAATGAAAGGGATTCTATTTACAGTATTGCTGCTGTTTGCAAGTTTTTGTTTCGGGCAAACATGGCTCAGCCTTCCTGCCAATACGGGGTATGTGGCGCTAGGCGATTTGGATGTCCCTGGCACGCAATTGACTGTCGAATGCCTCTACACCTCCACCAATCCTGCTTCGGTGGATTTGGTTTCCAAACATGCCGGTCCTGGAGATGTAAATTACTTGTTACGCAGAACCCATGCAGAATTGACGACCGGCAGCGGATTTGCTTCTTCGCCAGCGGTTTGTCCGCCGGATGAAAACACTTGCCGCCATGCCGCGATGGTTTATAATGGCACCACGCTTTCGTTTTATTTGAATGGGCAACTCAATGGGCAAGTCGCGATGTCAGGCAATATGGTCCAAAACAATCACCAAGCGCTTGTTGGCAACTATGGTTGCTGTTTTGGTGGCGAACAATTTTTTGGATTCATCGACGAAGTTCGGATTTGGGCAGTAGCGAGAACGCAAGCGCAAATCCAAACATTTATGTTCATTCCCTTGCCGACGCCGACGACGCAAACGGGCTTGTTGGCCTATTATTCGTTCAACAGTGCGATCAATTTGCAAGGAAATGCGCTGTTTAACGGCAGCGTTGCGGGAACTGCAAGCCTTGGGAATGCGAATCCGACTTGTGTGGCATTGACGCCGGTTTGCGTGATTTTGGGCGGGTCCTTTGATCGGTTTACGGTGAGTCCGGAAGGCGATGGATTGCAACTGGATTGGGAATGGAATGGTGTCACTCCTCAGCATTTTTTGTTGGAAACAGGGCCGACACCATCGGAATTGACTGCAATTCAAGACATTGAACCGATGAACAATTCATTGTCGTTGCGCCATCAGCCAATGCAGGCGACTTGGTACCGACTCTCAGCCATCACTGCGAATGGCGAAGTGGTTTCGAGCAATGCGGTGGAATTTGTGCCTGGGAAGCAAAATGCGACATTCTTCGCAAACCAGATTGACAATCAGGTGCAAGTATCTGTCACGGAACCCATGGAGATTCAATACAGCGTTTACGACGTTTCTGGAAAGCGAATCCTTGACGGATGCCACTTAGTTTCAAATGAATTGCGTTTCGATCTTCCGACAATGAATGGATTCTATCTCGTCAAACTGATGGGAATCGGCAAACAAAAGACCATTCGTTGCCGAATAGTTCAATAATCCATCTCAACAGCCCGGCGGATGAAAATACCATTTGATCCGCCATTGGCCCGATTCCTTGCTAACAATCACTCTTTTGCGCAACTCCAGGGATGTGAATTTTGTAGCGACATAACCGACCTCTCCTCCTTTGAGCTGGATTTGGAGCCAATCAAATCCATCTACATCCCAAGTGATTCGAGAAAATCCATCTGGCTGAGGGGGCACAATACAACCGAACTTTTGCATTGTTACGCGCCGTATCACCTCAGATTGCAAGGATGGCTGCCGTCTAATGTTGACATCCTTGCCAAGCACGTACACTTCAAGTCCCTCCTCGAAATGTTTGAAATAAGATGGTGCGAAATAAGCTTCGCCCTTCAAATCATTTTTTTGTATTTCTTTTGTTAAAGGAATAAAACCATAAGCCACGATACGTTGGAGCAACTGCCAATCTTCGGAGGAATCCCCTTTAAAATAGTACTCAAAAAAGGTCTCCTGTGCACATCCGGGCCATCCGCACCCATCGTTGCTTTCATAAATGGTATCGGCAAATAGGAGTTTTAAGCTTGCAAGGTCCTTTTGTTCCAATGCCTGATCAAGTGCACCGCGAAACCGCTGAAAATCAGGATCACGGGGGCTCTCGTCACGCGGAATTTGCCCAAAACATTGGCAGAAATTCAGTATGAGCAATATCAAACCAACAAATGCACCGGCCGTTTTCACTCCCTCACCACCTTTCCCAAAAACACCTTCCCTCCCACCAAAATCCGATAGACATAAACGCCATGCGCAAAGCGCTCCGTTTCAATCACCAATTCCTCCGGCTGCTGATCCATTGCCCAATCCGATTGGAAAATTTCGCGGCCTTGTAGGTCAAACAATTCAACGGAGCCCGCCTCGGAACTCAAGGATTCAAAGCGAATCGTGATTGCATTTTGAAACGGATTGGGGAACAAAACCGGCGCCAAAACATCGCCCGATTGGCCGGGACGCACCTCAATGACGCGGTGATAATGGCTCGTGCCATTGCTGTCGAGCTGCCGCAAGCGGTAATAATTGATGGCATTGCGGGCATAATCCGGATGCTGAAGCGCGTAGGCTCCAGCGCCTTGCGCATCAGGTGAGGACGGCACAAAACCGATTTCCTGAAAGGCAATGGCGTCACTAGCCTTCATCCATTCGACAAAAAAGCCGACGTTGTTTTCCTCTGCGTACGTCTGCCAATCCAATTGCACAAATCCCTCCATTTCGGTACCTGAGAAACTCACCAATTCGATGGGCAAAATGCAGCCATTGAGGTCGCCGGTGAGCATCAGGTCGAGGTTGCAATGTTGCCCGGCAAAGCCGTCGACCATCACATAGTAAGTCTGCGAAGGCTGCAACAGCGGCGCAATATTGACCGGTGCAGATTGCAGCATCTTGTCGGCGCAATAAATCGGAGCCCCCCAAGACGCGCCTGATTGGCAAGCATTGACCTGATAGATCGCAATCTGCGCACCGTTTCCGCCGGGAATCGAATTTTGGCAGGAAATGTTTTCGAGCTGCATGTCGATTTGGCCATTGGTGCAAATCGTGCTCGGCGTCGAAAATTTGTACCAAACCGTATTTTCCAACCGCGTAATCGCATTGGCGCCATTGCATTGCGGCAGACTCAGCAGTTGGATATTGAGGTTCGGATCCTCGGTCGTCGGCTTGCCCGTCGCGAGCGTCGTGCTGCCCGCGTAGGCGACACTCGAAGCATTGATCAATGTCGCCGAACTGCAATCATTGCTGCCGTAATTTTTGCGTGCTGCACCTGAGCGAATCGTCGCGGCCCATCCACTTGCGACCGTTCCGCCATCACTTGAAAATTCAAAGGTGAGACAGCCGGTGGCATTGGCGATCGTTGCCTTGATCGTTTGCAAGTCATTTTGATTCAAGGCATTGCCGGTATAGGTGGCGATCAAGCGCGCATTGGTGGAATTGCCGTCATAGACATGGAGGTAATCATAATTCTGCTCCAATCCGACGGTCCCGATTTGCGCGTGGATGACCTGTCCAGCCCCCGTAGCGATGCCATCGGGACAATAGGTTTTGACATACGATTCGTTGTTGGCATAATTGCCCAACGCACCACCGGTATCGTAAAAGTTCAGCGGATTGGCTGCACTTGCATACAACGTCGGATTTACGGTCGGCCGATTCGCACAGCGCAAGGTGGCTTTGAAGCCTGTTCCGGTTGTAAGGGCGTCGCTCTGCAAGCGCGTAGTGAGGCAGCGCCCCGAGGAAATGATGGTTCCGGGCTGCGGATAGGCCGAAGTGCTGCCGGTGTACAGCGCTTTGACTTTGGCGGTGGTATCGGCGCCGTCCCAAACCCAAAAATAGTCGTTGCCGACGGTGCTTGAAACAAGGTCGAGCTGCACGGGCGCGACCAACATGTTGAAATTGAGACGCACGGACTTGGCCGGATCGCTTGCGCAAAATGTCATTGTATTGCGCTCATTGTTGAGGTAATTGCCGGCCACGCCAGCATCGCTGTCATAAAAAACATGATAAGGCTTGCCGCAGTCAATATTCCCCAAAGCATTGTGATCCAAGCGAATGGTATCCCCATACATCGGCGCACCTTCGCATGCCCATTTGAGTTGATAACCGCTTGCAACCGTCGCCCCATCCGTCGTGAATCGGAAAGTCATCGCCGTCCCCGAACTGATCGCAACAGGCGGAATGGTGGTGCCCGAATATTGCCCGATCAAGGGCGAAGCCGTCGAAGGGCCATCGTAGATGTACACGTAATCATAATTGGCCTCGAGGTTGAATGCGATGAATTCGGCTTTGATTTGCTCTCCGTTGGGGGAATTGATGGTGAATTTGTAGTTTTCGTTGTTGGCATAATTGCCCATCGGGCCGCCGGTATCCCAAAGGGTGTCGGCGCAAACATCGGGCCCGCAATCGGTGAATTTCTGCTCGATCAAATTCCAAAAGTCCTGATGACCATCGTCGTAGCCCAAGGCCCAGATTCCGATTCCGCCGAGATTGCGGTGGTGAATGAGGTCAAATTTCTCTGCCATGCTTTGGACGTCCTCGCCCCAACATTGTCGCCAAAGGCCGGCGCTTTGATAGATGTAAACTGGCGTTTGACTGTGACTGTCAAACGTTTTGGGACGCACGCCAGCGTAGTTGTTTTCCATGTAATTGTAAAGCCGCGCCGCGATATGCCCGGTATTCGTACTTGGATATGTGCCTGCGGCTGTGTTCCATTCTTCCCCGTAATAGGGCAATCCGGTCAAGAGCTTCGAAGGTGTCAATCCTTGCCCAAGGTAATAATTGACGGATTTTGTGAGGTTGTAGGGCGCCCATAAGGTCCCGCTGTACAGTGGCGAATTGGGTCCGGCTTGGGCACTTCCCGAGTAATAATAATCGTAGCCCATGATCACAAATTCGTCGACGTAGGGCTCGAGCGCAGGGATATTGAAGACATTTCCCCAGTCGACGGCATACAAGGCCATGGAAACTGAAGCTCCGGGAATGGCGTTTTTGACCTGCGTGCTGAGCGTTTGCATGAAGGCCGTGAAGTTGTTGCGCTGCCCGCTCGGCAAGCCTTCAAAGTCGATGTTGACGCCGTCGGCGTTGCGGTATTGCAAGAGAGAAATGATCGAATCAATGAACGTCTGCTTGGCGACGGCATTGGTCAGGAAGTTGGTGTTGTTGGTGGACCCGAAGTTGGTCGCGCAGAGTTCGACACGGCAACCCGCCGCATGCGCGAGCGGAATGCTGTTGGTCGTGCGCCAGCTATGGATTGAGGAGTAGCCGCCCGTCGTCGGATTGACTTCGTAGGAGAAATAGCAAAACGTACTCAGTTTGGCAAAATCGTAGCCCGTATAGCTCGTCCCCATCCAATAGGGGTACCAACCATAAACGCTGTGGGTCAAATTGCAGGCAGTCACTTTGGCAGCGGATGGTGCGGATTTCCGACCGTTGAAGGAATCCCATTCGACTTCGGATTTCTCTCCCATCTTGCCGTAAAATTCGGCTTGGCGCTGATGGATCGATGGCCGGAATTGTCCTTCCGTTTGACCAAGCAAACTGCCGTGAAGGAAGCAAAGGATAGCTATACAAACGATCACATAACGCATGAACATGGCTCCAAAAATTGTTGAAAGTACCACCCAAAACGTTCAAAGCTAGCATTTTTTGAGGGCGGATCATTCTAAAAAAGGAATGAATTTTTCGTCAATGAGACTAAATCGATTCAGGACCTCGATATGCCGTTAGAAATCTTGATCGAGGCAAACGCAGAGATGAGTATGCCGTCAAAAACGAAGCGAATAAGCTTGGGGCATTCAATTTTAGAATCTCATTATCTGCCACTTACCACTGCGCTAAAGAAATTTTAAAAAAAATTTGTGCCAGATGGTAACAGAACTCGGCGTTGGGTATGAATCCTCAGAAGGCGGCAAAAAACGTATTGGCTGCCAATGAAGGTTTCAACAATTTAATTGAAAGTAAAATGAGTAGTCTCGATTCCAATCTCAGTAGTTTGGGGTATGACCTGGTTGTAGGGCTGACCCAAAACTCCATGAATGCAACCATGAAACGGTACCTATCAACCATGGATACACCGATTCCTGCTGCCTATTACGTCTATACGGACGACAGCTTGACCAGTGTGCAATTGATTTCTTATGAACAATTGATGGCTTTGACCGGTGGGGTTGATCCGTTTGCCATACCCGATGGGACGAGCAGTACGACAACAGATCCAAGCCTCAAGGCTGCAGGTCAGGCCCTTTTCGATGCCTACTTTGCATTTGCATTCCAAGCCACGATGGGTTTGCCCTCCACACATGCACCTGACATTATCACTTTGCAGGATGGAAATTCATCTCAACGGGTTTGGTACGAAATGTACTTCAAAAGCTTCCAAATTGTGCAGCAAACCGATGGACGCAGCAGTTGGACCTACTCCAATCAGTCCCAAGACCCCAATAATCCTTGGGTGTATCAGTGGGAGGTCGGCTTGGATCTCCAAAGTGCTGATTTTGAAAGCTTGCCAACGACAACACAAAACAGCATCAAAAACCTGAACAGTGCCAGCATGTTCAGTGTACAGCAATTGATGCTTGACTTGAATTCTGCACCAACGTATTCGGCCGAACAACCTGTCATCAATACCAATTTTGATGCAAGTCCATTGTTGCAACAGTACTTGTCAGGCTATTGGGACGCACTTCGTGCCCTCGGTGGGGCGGTCTTTGCACAAGCAATACAACCAATCAATTCACAGCCAAATCCAGCCACACCTACGCTGATTCCAACAGATTTGGATTTCATTGTATCTCCTTATATTCCAAATTCGGCAGATGGAACACTGAGCCCTTCGCAACAAAATGGGCTTTACTGTCTCAATTACTTGGTGATGGCAGATGGTCACGCCTTCCCCAATACGATTGCGGCACCAGCTTGGAATTGGTTGAGTGCGGCAGAAGACAACAGTTATGATGGGGTAATGGCTGTGCGTAAAGGTGAATTTGTCAACTACCTCAAGCAGGTATTGTCACCGGCATTGGCGGATATTTGCATTCAGCCAACCGTGGACATGGAGGCGGAAGGCCTGAAAGTCCATTATCATTGGAACCATCAACCAGCCAATCCAATGCCCACCTACCAGACCGTCAACAATTCATCTGATCCGACGCATGTTCTGACGGTGAGCTACACGTCTGATCAATCTGAAGACAAGAGCAATCCCGGCTATGACATCATTGCAGTTCAGGGAGATACATTGATTTGGAGCAGTGTTCAGTCCGACGTTTATATCAGTGGCAAAACCATCACATGTACGACCTTGACGACGGCCTACTTGGACGTTGGCTTGGCGGGCGTTGGCGGGCACGATATGTCGCACACGCGCGGGTACATGTATGCAACGCTGAATACGACGGTATTTACACTTGGCGTAACCACAGCCGGGGCACTTCAAGTGGCGATGACAAAAAGCAACCAAAACCTCTGCCAAACCACGAATTCCAGCGGTGCCTACTATTCTGGCGACCTCAATGCAAGCTTCTTTGCGCAGTTTCTCACGGTCGGAGGAATGCAGGACATGGTGGACAGCATCAACTCCTACTATGTAAATCTGATGACCAATTATATGAGCAATTTCAACGAAGATGTCTGCGACTTGCTCAACAACCTCAATGCATGGGTATTCCCCGGAGCTGAAACTTTTATCTACAGCAATTGCCAATTTTCAAATGCCCTTGACTTGACCACGATCATCAAATACGCCGACGTCTCCTGATGTATTCCGGGTAGGCTTTTGCTGTGTGATTTGGCCATTTTGATCGCTTTTCCATGAATCAAGTGAATCGGGATTACGGGTCAAAATGGCCATCCACAGCTCCTTTTTGGTCTTTAAACGCTCAAAAAAGCGTTGCAATTTCAAATCACATCTTACTTCAAAATCAATATGTCAAGTATCAACATTTCATATTCTTCCGAACTGATCAGCAATTACATGCAGGCTGAGACGGTGTCTCCTGACCACAAATTTGCGGCAGTGCAGACCCACGATGGCCATTCGCTCCTTTTTTCAATCGGCACCAATGGTGTATTTTACATGACGGAAGAGATTTCCGGAATCTCCACCGGCTGGGTAAAAAATGATCTCAGTTCTGCATTGGCAGGTGCATTTCCGACGGCAACATCGTTGGCAGCACGCACATTTGCCGTCGAGCAAAATGAAGTCTCCAATTTATTCACGCTTGCCATGGTGCTCACCGTCGATGGCAACGATCATTTGTACGTTGCAGACACCTATACACGCAATCCAGATCAATCAGTGACTGTAAATTGGACAGCAATTCCATTTGACGCAACCGGAACTACAGCCCCAGCGAGCCTTGCGAACGTCTATGTGACGCAAACGGCAACAGCCCCGTTGATCGTGGTCGATGCAATAAACCCCTCTGATGGGGCAATTGACCGCTATTTTATCGATACCCAGAACGCAGTGTCCGACCAATGCTGGAATTTATTCAATTTGCCCGTGGACATGGATGGCAGTCAACCCGTCCAAATTTGCGGTGGGTGCAAAGCCGGAGGATTTGTCAATGGGATTTATTCCTTGGGAACCGTCGGCGGAAAACAATCCATTGTGTACCAAGAATTGTATGACCCCTTTGGATTGCCGGAGATCACAGCCGGTGCCACAAGCAGACTCAATTTACCAGAAGGAACTGTTCCACAAGCCATTGCAAGCACACCTTCGGCGCAGACCACTTCCAACAACTCCTTCACCTATACCGACTTGTATGCAACCACCTCTGCGGGCGAACTGTATTTTTTTGCCGCCGATAAACAGCAAGACAAGGCCGTTGGCGTGAAACTGGCTACCAATGCGCTTTTGGCCGATGTCAATGCGCTCTTTGCCTACACTGACAAAGGTAAAACGGTCGTTTGGGGCCTCAACCGCGCACAACAGGTTTTTTACATGCAATCCTCGACCTTTGGCGTTGCCATGGAAGCGAATTGGTCCTATCCGTTGCCGCTGGGCAACCAAATCGAGCAAATTTCGCCGTATATCAACCGTGTAAACGGTGGCAATACCTTTTTTGCACATATCGGAACCAATTCCTTCAAAAAGGTATTTCAGGACCCGATTTCAACAACCTGGCAAACACAAGATATTTTGTTGCCTGCTGACCCAAGTGTCACGGCGCAAAAATATGATTCCTATACCACCCAAATCAACGTGGTAGATGCCTATAACGCGCCAGTCGCAAATGCGACGGTCAAAATCGGCAGTACATTCAGGGTTCCGGTGTATGTAAACAACCATTATTATGTTTTGGACACCACCGCAATCGACATCCCCACTGACAATCAAGGCTGTATCACCGTCATCCAACGGATTGAAAACACAGTTGGTGCGGGCCTCAAAGTCCAAGCCGTATCAGGGGGTGACATTCTCAGCATCAATCCCATGCAGGCAGGGGTGACGAAGGTGATTTCAATTGACAGTGCTGACGGCCTTTCAAAGGCCACCACAACAGACGACAAGGGAAATTCTCCGAAGCCTTTGGTTAGTCCAGACACTTCAACAGACGATTTGAATGCCGCAGCAGCATCCCTGCAATCGCTTTCCAGTGCCTACAGCGCCTACGCTCCCACAACTACAAGCGTTACGGCGACAGGCACGACCACACAACTATTGGTGCAACCATCCGCCAAAAAGGTCAGTGCATCCGATTCCGTTTCCAGCCTGGGGGATGCCATCGTGGTCGCAGCGGGAGATCTCTTTTCATTTTTGGACAATGCTGTTGACTATGTCATTGACATCATCGAAGACACGGCCAAAAACGTTTGGAATTTTGTATGTACCATCGGTGGCAAAATTTTCACATTTGTCATCGACACGATTGAAAAGGTCGTTGGCGCCATTGAGGCGGTGTTTCAAGCATTGAAAACATTGGTCAAGGACCTGATCCAATTCATGAAATTCCTGTTTGCCTGGGGTGACATTCAACGCACCAAGGATGTCTTCAAAAACATGACAATGGTCTTTTTGCAAGATTCATTGAATTCGATGGCAGGGGTCAAGACCGGGCTGGATGCAGGATTTGCAAGACTTGAAAATGCCCTCAACAGCTGGGCTGGACTTCCTGCCGAATCAACCTCCTCTTCTGCGACCATGAACAGCACGATGGCTTCCCAAAATGGACAGCAAAGCAGTTCCACGAGCAGCTTCTTGCAATATCATTTTGTGAACAACGCAGCCAATGCCACGACCACGGATACCTCCTCAAACGAGGATGGCAGTTTGGTCGCCAGCTTGTTTGATTCGCTGGTGGAATCTCTGAAGGACGAAGCTCAGATCATTCAAGATGCCGTTACAAGCCTGTGGACGGAGATTTTTGAAGACGGCCAATACCGCACCATGACATTTCAAGATTTGGTGAAAAAGGTCATTGGCATTCTCGGCGATGCCTTGATCGAGACAGCGCAAAACGTTACCGACACGCTTCTGGACATGGTGATTGCCGTAGCAGGAAAGGTCATCTCTATCCTGGAATCACCCATTTGGATTCCTGTTTTGTCCGACATTCTGGAAGAATTTTTTGACACGACAATTCCATTTTCTTGGATCGATGTCATTATGCTTGTGGGTGCCATGCCGGCAACCATTGGCTACAAAATCTTGACGGGAAATGCCCCATTTACCCAAGATGACGGCTTTAGCGATTCCCTCCTCGCTGCCAAAAGTGTAGATGACATTTTCGAAGCGCTGGGAAAATCGGTCACAATACCATCCAATTCGTTGAGGTTGATGGTCAGTGCCTCCGACGCTGCACAACCGAGCGATGGACAGATCATCCTCTTCCAAATTTCCCGCGTGATCTCTGCAACGAGCTCCATCCTATCGGCCATCTTCTTCCCATTTGTGAATACCCCCGGAATTGAAAACCTTCAGGCATTAAAAATTGCAAATGTCTGCAATCAATTGGTTGGTAGCCTTTCCAATGCCACGGTACAAGTTTTTGCGCAACCCGCGCCTGTTCGCAATACTTGGTTCAAGGTCTTCAATTTTGGTTTGATTGGTGCGATGGTAACCGAAAAGGCCATTTTTGCAGGATACATGATCTATGCGAAAGTAAAGAATAAAGATACCAAAGCTGCAGATCTTGCCAACAAGGTTTTGACCTTGGTATTTCAAGGTATCAATGTGATTTTCATTGCAGAACATTTGATTGAACTCGGGATCAATTACGAAGACGATCCCAAACTCTCCAATCTTGCCATCGTGCAGGCCATGGATCAATTTTGTGCTGTTGGAAATGCATCCATGAACCTTGCAGCGACATTTGCCCCTGAAGGCGGTGGCAAAAACATTGTCATCGGCGTGGGAGTTGGAATCGATTTGGTAGCTGCCACTTTACAATGCGTGCAAGTCGTTTACGCCGGTATAGAAGCGTGACGCGGAGCGAATCATGATTGGGATTGAAGCGCATGGACATCGTTTCCGCAAGGAAATGGTGTCCATGTTTGTTTACCAAAATTGCCCCATGAAACAGGTTCCAACCCTGGGAGATTCGGTGCTTGAAGAGTCATGTTCAGGTTCGGCAACGAGCTCGATAAGTCGAAGAAAATCGTCAGGATTTGAGGGGTTTCCGCATTTTTTCGGATTGGAGATGATCAGGACCCGTACTTTGAATAAAATCGTAAAATGTCGGGAGACCATCGTAGCAATCTTCATTTCACAATGGGTTTTTCGGTATTTTTGAGCATCATGGGTTGGCTCAATTCGAAAAAGATGCGAAATAGGTTCCTGAGAGTGGGTTTTGTGCTCATCTCACTCTCGATCTCAATGCTTGCATGCACCAAGGAAGGGTTTGATGGAAACGCCACGATTACCGGGACGGTGGCACACCACGGCTTAGCCATCTCAGATGCGATCGTGTACATCAAATTTGGCGCCAAGGAGTTACCGGGCACTTTGGAATCCGATTTTGATGCAAGCGTTGTTGCCAATACCCAAGGCGTTTATCAATTTGAGAACCTCAAAGCGGGAGACTACTACATGTATGGCGTCGGATTTGATACCCAAATCGATACCATTGTGCGGGGCGGAATATATGTCAATCTCGCAAAATCAGAAGAGAAGACGGTACCCCTCGCAGTCACGGAAGACTGAGAATAGTGTTATCTAAAGGGTAATGGGGTCCAAAAACAAAAGTTGAACATGAAAAAAGCATTTTCGTTCGCTATCGTGACACTGCTTTTTTTGTCAGGTTGCACTTGGGATGACTTGGGTGATGAAGCATCGGCCTATCCGCCAGAAATTGCGGCCATTGCTGTCAGTCGTTGCGCGACGAGCGGCTGCCATACGACCCAAAGTGCAGAAGCCGCTGCCGGCTTGAACCTGGAAACCTGGGAAAGCCTCTTCTTGGGTAGCAACGGCGGTTCTCCGGTCATTCCTTATTCGCCGGATCAAAGCTACTTTCTCTACGCCATCAACCGCGACACGAGCAACGGTGATCCCGCATTGCTTCCCACGATGCCGATTGGCGGCGCCTTGCTTACGGATCAGGAATATGCAACGGTGAAACAATGGATCCTCGACGGCGCCCGCAACGCCAAAGGCGAAGAACGTTTCCCCCCCATTGCCAATCGCCGCAAATGGTATGTCATCAACCAAGGCTGTGACCTCGTTGCGGTGATGGACGCCGAATCCCGTCAGGTCATGCGCTACGTATCTGTTGGAAATTCAGCTGCCGCCGAGCAACCTCACTACATCAAAACCAGCAAGGATGGCCGCTTTTGGTATGTCGTTTTCTTGGCGGCGAATCCCTATGTCGAGGTTTACAGCACGCTCACGGATGAAAAAGTCGGGCAAATCCTGATTGGAAACGGCAATTGGAACACGTTTAATGTGTCGGCAGACGGACGCTTTGCGATCGCGGTTTCCTACATTTTGACGGGAACAGGGGTCAACCAATCGGTGTTGATCGACCTCCAAAATATGGTCGTCACCGAGCCGCTCAATTTCAATTCGAAAGTACATGGTTCGGCAGCCCACCCTTTGATGCGCCGCTTTTACATCACCAATCAGGATGAAAGCAGCCTCGTGTACATCGATTATGACACTTCTGGGCGTGTGACAAGCTTCGAATCGGTGGATTTGATGCAAGGCGTGGCGCCCGTTCACCCTCACCTTTCCGGTCAATTGGGCCCCCATGAGGTGTTTTTTGTGCCAGACGGCTCCAAATACTTTGTGACCTGCCAGTATGTGCGGGAAGTGCGGGCCTACCAAACTTCGAATGACAGCCTGCTCGCGGTGATTCAAGTCGGTGACGATCCGGTCGAATTTGCGATCGCGCCACAAACAGGGCATTTGTTTGTGACCTGCCTCGAAGACATGACGACCTTCCCGGCAAACAACAAACGCGGTTCGGTAGCCATCATTGATTATCGTACCAATACCTTCGTCAAGGCAGTTTATACCGGCTTTCAACCCCATGGCATCATCGTCGACGAAGCATCCGGAATGGCTGTCGTAGCCAACCGCAACGTCGCGCCCGACGGGCCCGCACCGCATCATTCGAGCAATTGCGGCGGGCGCAATGGATACCTCACCGCCATCGATCTGCAAACGCTGGAATTGGTTCCCGGATTCAAGCCGGAGATGTCGAGCGATCCGTACGCGATTGCCTTGAAAAAATAGCATGTCGGCCTTCGAATTGTACCTCAAGCTGGGGTTTTGGCACATCACCGACTGGGCGGGTTACGACCACATGCTGTTTCTGCTGGCGCTCTGCGGAGCCTATTCCTTCGCAGAATGGCGAAAAGTAGCCTTGCTCGTGACCGCTTTCACCCTCGGTCACAGCCTCACCTTGGCCTTGACCGCCTTGGATGTGATCCGCGTCAATGCCAACCTCATCGAATTTCTCATTCCATTGACAATTTTCCTGACCGCTTTGGGCACCATTTTTTATTCCAAATCGGCCACGAAACGCTATTGGATGCTGAGTTATGGCCTCGCATTGGCCTTCGGGTTGATCCACGGCATGGGATTCAGCAACTATTTCAGGAGTCTTCTGGGAAATGCCAATGACGTCATCGCGCCGTTGCTGTACTTCAATATCGGTGTCGAAATCGGCCAATTGGCCATTGTGACAGCGATATTGTTGATTGGGTGGGTGATGCGCGGCCCCATGCGGGTGCCTCCCAATTGGTGGCGGATCGGAATTTCCGTTATGGCGGGGGTGATTGCGATCTGGCTGATGGTAGAGCGGTTGTGAATACCGCGTAAACGGCGCACTCAGCGGTTGGTGTGTGCGCGACCTTCGCGGAGAATCGCAGTTTCTTCCCCCTCCTCATCCGATAATTCCATTACTTTTGTTAAAGGATTTCCAAAGTGAATGCAATGAATTTGAAAAAATACGGGCTGATATTGGGCATGTTGATGGCGATGGTATGCGCCGAGGCCCAGGTTTTTAATGACATGTCCAAGTTCAAGCAGTTGCAGCAGGAACTGCCGACGCCCAATGCCTACCGCACGGCCTCGGGCGCGCCGGGCCATGAATACTATCAGCAAAAGGCCGACTATGCCATCGAAGTCGAGATCGATGACGACAAGCAGATTCTCCGGGGCGTCGAAACGATCACTTATTGGAACAATTCGCCGGATCCGCTGACTTATCTCTGGCTGCAACTCGATCAGAACCTGTACAGCCGCGAGAGCGAAACCAAAAAAATCCAAACGGGAACTTTGGCCGACCAAATGACGTTTGATGACCTTGCCGGCATGCACCACGACTACGATGGAGGCTTCAAACTCGATTGGATCAAGGATACCAAGGGGCAAAATCTGCCGTTTACCGTCGTGCACACGATGATGCGGATCGACTTGCCCGTGGTTTTGAAGCCCAAAACGAGTTATTCGTTTCAGATCAAATGGTGGTACAACATCAACGACCGCGACAAGGTTGGTGGCCGCAGCGGAATGGAATATTTCCCTGCCGAAAACAACTATCTCTACACCCTTGCCCACTTTTTCCCAAGAATGGCCGTTTACAATGAGGTCACGGGTTGGCAACACAAACAGTTCCTCGGCCGCGGCGAATTCACCCTGCCATTTGGCGACTACAAAGTCAAAATCACCGTGCCGGACGACCATGTAGTCGGTGCAACGGGAGTTTTGCAAAATGGCGACAAGGTCCTGACCGCAGCGCAAAGGGAGCGCCTCAACAAAGCCAAAACCGCCGATGCGCCGGTGATGATTGTCACCGAAGCCGAAGCACGCGAGGCTGAAAAAGGCAAGGCCAAAGGCAAAAAGACTTGGGAATATTTTGCCCAAAACGTGCGCGACTTTGCGTTTTCCAGTTCCCGGAAATTTATCTGGGATGCCATGCCCGTCAAATTTGGCGACCGCACCGTCATGGCCATGAGCCTCTATCCGAAGGAAGGCAATCCGCTGTGGGAAAAGTACAGCACGAAAGTGATCGCGCATACGCTCAAGATCTATTCGAAGTACACCATTGACTACCCCTACCCTGTCGCTTACTCCGTCCACACCAAAGACATCGGCATGGAATACCCGATGATGGCCTTCAACGGCGGACGCCCGGAGGCTGACGGAACCTATTCTGACAGAACGAAATACGGCATGATTTCCGTGATCATCCACGAGGTGGGGCACAACTTCTTCCCGATGATCATCAACAGCGACGAACGTCAGTGGACCTGGATGGATGAAGGCTTGAATACCTTCGTGCAATACTTGGCAGAAATGGAATGGGACCTGAACTACCCTTCGCGCCGCGGTCCTGCCTACAAGATCGTGGACTACATGAAGGGTGACAAGTCGCAGATTTCGCCGATCATGGCCAACAGCGAAAGTGTCTATCAGTTTGGCAACAACGCCTACGGCAAGCCTGCGACAGCGCTCAACATTTTGCGCGAGACCGTCATGGGCCGCGAATTGTTTGACTTTGCTTTCAAGGAATACTGCCGCCGTTGGGCCTTCCGCCACCCTTCGCCTGCCGACTTTTTCCGCACCATGGAAGATGCAAGCGCGATTGACCTGGATTGGTTTTGGAGAGGATGGTTTTACAGCACGGAGCATGTAGACCTGAGTTTGGACAATGTCAAATGGATGCGCATCAATACCGGCGATCCACAAAAGGAGGCCGCCATCACGCGGGCACAGCGCGACGCGGCCCCGGATTTTATTGGAGACACACGCAACAAAACAGCCATTCCCAAGCCGCTGATTGATCAGGACACCACGCTGCGCGACTTCTACAACCGATTTGACCCGCTCGCAGCAACGGCTCAACAAGAGGAGGATTACAAAACTTATGTGGGCCGCCTGAGTGATGACGAAAGGAAGCTCCTCAACTCCGGACTCAATTACTATGAACTGACCCTGAGCAATGTAGGCGGATTGCCAATGCCGGTCATCCTCGAATTCCAATTCGCGGATGGCAGCAAGGTTGTGGAACGTATCCCTGCCGAAATCTGGAAAATGGATCAAAAGACGGTCAGCAAGGTGTTTTTCTATCCCAAGGAGGTGACAGCGGTGCATTTGGATCCATTTCTGGAAACGGCTGACGTCGATTTCAACAACAACAATTGGCCTCCTGTGATGCAGCCGAGCCGGTTTCAGCTGTACAAAAACCGGGAACAAGTCGAGCAAAATCCGATGCGGCAAAATGGCTTGGGCAGGTAGATTGGAACGAAAGCACCGTTGGAGGGTGGTTGCTTTTCTACTCGTGGGGACTTTGCTCTTCGCGGGTCTTCGGGCCAATCCCAATGCTGTGCGGCACGATTTCCACGTGAGCATTACGCAAATCGACTACAATGCACGGTCAAAATCACTGGAAATCACCAGCAAGCTATTTTTGGACGACATTGAAGGCAGCATTCTTGCTTTGGGAGGTGGAAAGCTACGACTTGGTGAGGCTGATCAAGCGCCGAATGCAGATTCCATTCTTAACGCTTACCTTCAGAATAGAATGGTGATAGAGGTCAATGACCAACCAAGCAAAATGACTTGGATCGGCAGTGAAACCGAACAGGATGCCGTTTGGTGCTACCTTGAAATCGGGCCGATTGAACGATTGACCAGCCTCAAAATCACCAATCGGATTCTCATGGAGCGCTTTGATGACCAAGCCAATGTAGTTCATATTCAAGCCAGTGGAACTACCCGCAGTCTGTACCTCAATGCAAATCACTTGATTGATCGCGTAAGTTTGTAGACATTTGTAGTCAGATTAGTGAAAACGATATGAGAAAGTACTTATTTATTTTGTTGTTGCCAGTAATGTTTCTGGCGACTTCCCAACGTGCCGAAGCACAGTACAACAACGCCATCGGCCTTCGCCTTGGTCCATCTTGGGGAATCACCTTCAAGCACAAAATGAGCGATGCAGCCGGATTGGAGTTTCTCCTCAACAGCCACGGGGGTGGTTATCAGGTGACAGTCATGTACGAGCACCACATTCCAGTGATTACCGATGGAATGAATTTCTATATTGGCGGTGGCGGCCACATTGGGTATTATGACGGAAATTCAAAAAACAACGGATGGGACACCAACGATGAAGGAGTTTTTATCGGCGCAGACGGGATCCTTGGCTTGGAATATACCTTCAGCGAGGTTCCCATCAACTTAAGCTTGGACTGGAAACCTTCCTTTAATTTGGTCGGCAATCGCCATTTCTGGTATGACGGCGGTGCACTTTCCGTGCGCTACGCATTCTGAGAAACTTCTTCTGAGAATAGAAAAATGCTCATTCGAAACATTGCTTTGCAGTGTAGGGATGAGCATTTTGCATTGTAAATGATGGCGATGGATGTCCCGGGCAGAAATACTCCCTCCTTGTTACCGCTGGTTTATATGATCTGCGGCTTGCGGCCTGTCTATTCCATTCCGACATCGGAAGGTGGCTTGGCGGTCTATGCTTACCAATGGGAATCGGGTGAGTTTGCCTTGGACATGGGCTACCTCACGCGCCTGAGCGGATGGCCACGCGACGACGACGAGGAAGTCAGCAAGGAAGTCTTTGACGCTGCTGTGCGGGAATTGCGCTCCAAGTTGTTTTGGGAATGACCGTTTCGCTTTTCAGTATCATGGAATTTCTTCACATTCAATTCATCTGAAAAAAAGGGAATGCAACGCTGCATTCGTAAATTGCCTGAAAATTCACCCAATTATGCGTTTCCTCACTGCTTCCCTCGTTTTCCTCTGGATTTTCACCCTTGGTTTTCAGGCGAAAGCCCAGAAAAAGGCTGATCCGGCGACTTTTTTGCAAAGTGGTCCCATGGTCGGCTACAGCGAAATGCGGGAGGTGATGCTCTGGGTACAAACCAACCGCGCCTGCCAAGTCTATGTCGAGTATCAGGAAAAGGATCAGCCGGCTTCGGAAGTGTTTTTGACGAATGCCGTGATGACCAGCTCTGAAAATGCATTCACTGCCCACCTGCTTGCCGACCGCGTTTTGCCAGGAAAGACCTACGAAGGCACCCTGCGCATCAACGGCAAGAAGATCGGCCTCTCCTACCCTTTTACCTTCCATGCCCGCGATCTCTGGCAATGGCGTACCGATCCGCCGGCATTCAAAGCGATTGTCGGGAGCTGTGCCTATTTCAATGATTCCTTGTTTGACCGCCCGGGCAAGCCCTACGGCAGCGAATACGAAGTTTTTGAGGCCATCGGCAAGGACGACGGTGACTTGATGCTCTGGCTCGGCGACAACATCTACCTCAATGAAGTCGATTGGAACACCCGTACGGGTATTTACTACCGCTACACCCATGGCCGTAGCTACAAGGTTTTGCAGCCCTTGTTGGCCTCCATGTCGCATTATGCCATTTGGGACGACCACGATTACGGCCCCAACGATGCCGACCGCAGCTTCGTCCACAAAGACCTTACCTACAAGGCTTTCCAGGATTTCTGGGCGAATCCGGGTTACGGGGTCCATGGCCAAGGCGGGGTAACGTCGATGTTCACTTGGAGCGATTGTGACTTCTTTTTGCTCGACGACCGCACGTTCCGCAGTCCCAACGGCCTGAAAAGTGCACAGCGCGAAATGCTCGGCAAGGCCCAAGTCGATTGGCTGATCGATGCCCTGAAGGGAAGTCAGGCGCCCTTCAAATTTGTCTGTGTCGGGGGAATGGTCCTGAGCACAGCGGATGTCTATGAAAATTACATTCATGTGGCACCCGAAGAACGCAAGCGGCTGTTGGATGCCATTCAATTGGAGGAAATCAAGGGCGTGATCTTCCT
This sequence comes from Bacteroidota bacterium, assembly GCA_016718825.1. Taxonomy (NCBI): domain Bacteria; kingdom Pseudomonadati; phylum Bacteroidota; species Bacteroidota bacterium. Next base: position 32,894 of record JADKCL010000073.1, read on the forward strand.
CACAGGCGACCGCCACCATACCGAAATGAGCCTGTGGAAGCCCGCAGGCGGCTATCCGGTGTATGATCTCTGCGCTTCGCCCTTCACCTCGGGCACCTATCCTGGAGATGGCGACAAGAATACGTTGCTGATACCCGGCACCGAATATGTGGGCCACAACTACGCCACTTTGGAGGTAAGCGGTCCACGGACCGACCGCAAATTGGTGATCAGTTGCAAAGACAATGAAGGCAATCTGGTTTGGTCGCAGGAAATCACTGCAAAGTCCTTGCAAACCAAACAATAGAAAATCAGGCAGTTGCATTGCCAATTATTCATTCAAACGGTTGGAAAGCTGATTTTTTCAGCTCAAACGTGGAATTTTTCAGCAAAGGTCTTACCTTTCAAGTGAATCATCTCGCCCTCTTTTTTGCGGGATGCACTTTCAATGGTTCTACCACTCAACCTCTTACGCTTATGAAAAACATGAACGCGGTCGTACTTTTTGGCGGCCTATTGATTTTTGGTTCGTTATTGATTTATTCATTTGTTTCCGGCAGCAGTCTTTTGGCGCCCTTGGGCAAAGCCGGTGACCTCATGATCGAGCGCGTCGTCCTCGGTGTGTTCTTGGCAGCCTCCGTCGGCCTTTCCTTTTTCCTCGGAAACAGGAAGTGATAAGTGAAAAGTTATTAGTGAAAAGTGAAAAGTTGTTGAATCTCTGATTCAAGACTTTTCACTTTTCATTGTTTTGACCGTGGAAACAAGCATAGCGATGATTTCCTTGCAGTCTGCGGACAAACTCACAAACAATCGCTCATCAATATATTGGGTGTCCTTGAGTAATGAAAGCCAATAATCGGTTTCATTGGCTTCTTTGAGTGCAATGCTCATTTTTCCGCGAAAATCAGCCCTACTCTAACCAAATTCCGCTTCGCAAACCAAGGCTCCGATCGCAGTCCCACTTCGCAGGATCTGCTTTCCCAAGACAAACGCACTCCGATCCTGCTCCAAGAATTGAGAAAGCCTCACCACACGTATGGCAAAAGCATAGCTTTTTTCCTTGAGCGGACTTTTCACTTTTCACTTCTAACTTTTCACTTAAGCGATGTTGGTGTAGACTGCTTGAACGTCTTCGTCCTCTTCGATGCGGTCGATCATTTTTTCAATGTCGACAAGTTGTTCTTCCGTGAATTCGACGGCGCTGTTGGGAATACGTTGCAGGGATGACTTGGTGACTTCGAGTTTCAAGTCATCGATCGCCTTGGAGAGTGTACCAAAAGCGGTGAAGGGGCCGTAGATATAAATAGTGCCTTCTTCGGCTTCAATTTCCTCGAGGCCTGCATCGATGAGGCTGAATTCCAGCTCTTCAAGGTCGAGATTAGGCTTCTGAACCACTTCGAAGACAGCCTTGCGGGAAAAGAGGAATTCGAAGGATCCTGTGGGAACCATTCCGCCACCTGCCTTGCTGAAGTAATTTTTGACGTTGGCGACTGTACGGGTACCATTGTCCGTGGCACATTCCACGACGACCATGACGCCATGCGGGCCTTTGCCTTCGTAGACAATTTCCTTCATGTCTTCGGCATCTTTGCCGGAGGCACGTGCAATGGCGTTGTCAATGTTGTCCTTAGGCATGTTTTCAGCCTTGGCGTTCATGATGGCCGAACGCAACTTTCCGTTTGCTTCAGGGTCTGAACCGCCTTCTTTTGCTGCAATCGTGATCGCCTTGGAGAGTTTCGGGAAAATTCGGGACATTTTGTCCCAACGTTTTTCCTTGGAGGCGCGGCGATATTCAAAAGCTCTTCCCATTTTCTTGAGGTTTTGCGAACAAACTACAAATTGAAGGCGCAATACTACGAATTCTGAGGCTATCACGTCAAGCAGAAAACAGGAACTGAACAAATGTTCGGCAACAAAAGGCAGTCCAAGTCCTGCAGAAGGACATTCGCAGAGGAATCTCCCCGCAAATGATCAAAATCAAGTTTTTGATAGGAGAAATGGTTGAAAGTGACATCACATGCCACTAAATTTGCCGCGAAAGAATTATCCGAATTACAAAGTCATGCTAGAGTGGACATCCCTTTTGTCCGTGTTGGTGTTTATAGGATTGGCCATTGCGGAAGCCATTGTCAGCAAGAAGGACCAATTGGAGCTGTTTGATCCCAAGGATACACAGGCAAACATCTCCATGGGCGTCATTACCTTCGTGACCAAGATAGGTATCAACTTCTTGCAACTTGCCTTTTATACCTTTCTTTGGGAAAACGACTACGTCCTATGGAAACCGGATGTAAACATTGTCGTTTGGTACCTGATCGGTTTGCTGGTCAATGATTTTCTGTTTTATTGGTACCACCGCATCAGCCATACTACCCGCTTTTTCTGGGCGGTGCATGTTGCCCACCACAGCAGTGAAAAGCTCAACATCACCACGTCTGTGAGAGGAAACTTCCTCAACAACCTTTTTCATGGCATCTTTTGGACGCCGATGGTTTTGTTTGGGTTTGCCCCTTGGATCGTGATCACGACCGATGGTCTATCCTATTTTTACCAGGTTTGGCTGCATACCCGCATCATTCCCAAATTGGGACCCTTTGAATGGTTGATGAATACCCCTTCACACCATCGGGTTCATCACGCAAGCAATCCCAAGTACCTCGATAAAAACTACGCGGCGATCTTCATCTTTTGGGACAAGCTGTTTGGCACCTTTGAGGTCGAAGACGAACCTGTCAAATACGGTCTCACAAAACCCATCGAAACCTACAACCCATGGAAAATCGCCTTCCATGAATTCGAATCTGTCTTCAAAGCAACGGGGGAGACCAAAAGCTGGACGGGCAAGGTAAGAGAGCTGTTCAGAAAGCCTTACTGACCGATTCTCCAAAAAAATGTCCCAAGCGTTGCGCGGGAGCGGCAACCTTGGGACTTCGGGAAATGTTGAAAAAAAAACTGTTGGTAGAGTGAATTGGCAGAGGAAAAGCTGGCACTTGGGCGCCAACGGATATCATTGATTACGATACATTCAGAAGAATTGGATCAGCTTTCTCACCGAAAGCGAGTGTCCAAAATTGGGCATTGACTTGGAAGTTCCAGGTCGTCGTTGCCGTCTTACCTTCGAAGTGCCATGCGGGCTCAAAAGTTTCCAAGACAAGAAACCGTGAAACATGTTTGTCGGCATTTCCATCAGATGGCCTGACGAACGGCAGCTCCAAAACAGCGCGTAGCGAACCACTGGCGTAGGGATGCTGCCGATCATCAATGCCGATTTCAAATGCACCCTCTTGGTCGAGCGGCTCACGGGCGAGGTAGTGTTCGCCGAATCCGGCAAACTCCTTTTCCAGATCAATCTCAATCGGGATTGGACCGACTTGGATTCCGCGGCCGAGCGGAAGTGTTCCATTGTAGAGCCTCAGGTAACCCTGCGCGCCAGAAAGCGCGTAACGATCCCAGGGCAACTCGGCCAAAATACGTCCAACCACAGCATAGTGCATGTCGATAGGATTTTAGAGGGTGATTTTTGATGCTGAAAGAACGGGTGACTAATGAATGAAAAGAACGGGTGATTTTTGATTCTTTAAAGAACTGGTGACTATTGAATGAAAAGAACGGGTGATTTAGAAAAAAGAACGGGTGATATTGATTCTAGGTCATAAAGCCCTATTCAAAAGGGTTCTCAAGCGAACAGTCGCTTGGAACGCTGATACAAATTCCATTGTCATCGGTGGTTGTGATGGTGACTGAACAAATGGAAAGGTCAATGCAGTACCTTTCCTGAGAGGCACAGTCCAAGATGATCAGTTTGTCGCCATGGGTAAATGTGCAAATCGAATTGTTGGGAAAGCAAGCGAGTAACCGCAATCCGTCGGCTGCATAGTCAGAAACCATGCCGTCGGTGACCGTGACATCGGGACCTGGCGCTTCGCTTGCAGGGCAGCAGCTGTCGGGCGCCTCCGCAGCGCAATTTCCCACGACCTTAAAATTGTCGATGATCACGACAATGGTACCGGTATCGTTGGGCATGTAGCGATTTTCGCCTTGAAATGTATAGTCAATTTGCGTCAAGGCAATGAACGAAGGATCGAGTTTCCGCGATGAGACATCCACCCGAACCGTCCTTTGTGCAAACGAAAGATCAATCGGCAAGGACTCCAATTCAATCTGATTGCCCGTGCTGACACTGAGGGAACCGTTTGCCTCCCTGACAATCAGGAAACCAAGCCCGGTGGTATCTTTTAGAAGGCGCTCGCCATCTTTGAGGCTCAATACTTTGTTTTCAATGATCACGCCGAGCTTTTCGGCTTTCACGGCATCGGGCCGTCCAAACTGCGTGAAAGTGATATTGCTGCCGGCTTCTTTGAGATTCATGGCCTCCAAAACGGGTTTCCCGTCTTGCAAACGCAACCGGTAGGTGCCCGGTCCATCCAAACATTGTTCTTTGCCTCCTGCTTGGAGACAGATTTTTTCTTTGGTGAGGGTGAGACTGTCTGTAGGGGCTGCCGTCGGAGTACAGGCCGCGAAGCAGATCAAAAAGACAGCAAAGAATGAAAAATAAGTCGCTTTCATAGAGTTCTTAAAATTGGTCTTGTGGTCTTCCAGGAGGACACTACAAACCTAGCATTTGGACTTTTGAGCACAAATTCAATGTTTTTTCAAATTCAGCAATCCAAATTCACCTTTTCAATTAAAAAGCATTCATTTGATCGTATTTTTATCTTTTTAATCAGTAATTTGAATCCAATTAGACTGCAAAAATCCAGCCGAATTCGCGTTGACAAAATGGGCAATTGATTTGGAAAGCGATGGGAATCAAGGCATCAGATGATTTGTTCCAATTGGTGCGTTCGATGACGGCAGCGGAACGGCGGGCCTTTCGGTTGCTTTCCGAACGGCATTCCCGGCAAGACGGCAACAACTACATTCTGCTGTTTGACGCACTTGTCGATCAGTCGCATTACGATGAAAACGAATTGCGGGAAAAATTTGAAGGCAAGGCCTTCCTCAAAAACCTCAGTGAGGCCAAATCCTATCTCTACGATGCCATTTTAGCCGGCTTGCGGTTCACACGCGGGCCAGAATCCGCCGAAACGGAATTGCGGGAAATGCTGGACCACCTTGAAATTTTGCATGCAAAAGGATTGCCGGCCCAGGCGGAAAAGCTCTTGAAAACTGGACTTTCCAAGTCGCGCCAACTTGATCTGCATGCCTTTACGGCAGAATTTCATCGCTGGCAGCGACGCCTGAGCAAATGGCGGGGCGGCAAAACCTTGCTCCCGGAATTGGTCGAAATTGGAAAAGAGGAGGCATTGGCCATTTCGCGGTTGGCGCAGGAAGCCCATCTCCGCGATCTGATGGGCCGCATTCAAATCATCTTTTCGCAGCAAGTTGATGACCGTAACCCTGATTTGCAAGCCGAATTGGAAGCTCTGTGGGCTGATCCGGCATTGCGCGAGCCACCTGAGGAGGTCGGTTTCCATGCGAAGGTCTCCTATTATCTAGCGCATGCCTATTATCAGCGTTCGCAGGCCAAAACTCGGCTTTCCATGGAGGCTTGGCAGTCGCTTGTGGCGACCTACGAGGCCTATCCGATCCAGATCAAACGGCAACCCGACCAATACATCAATGCCCTTGTTTCGCTTCTCGACGCGCAGCTGAACAACAATGACCTTGAACGTTTTCTCACGGATCTTGACCGCCTCGTCAGTCACAAAGCCAAAGAAACCAGCCTTGTGGCGCGCATTTTTTTCCTGAAACACCACTTGATGCTGCGGTATGCGCTTATCACGGGCCACCTTGACCAAGCAATGGTGAATGCGCCAGAATTTGAAGCGGGCATGACCAAATATGGTAAGTACCTGAATGCCAGTCTCGAACTGACGTTTCTTTACAACCTTTGTGCACTCTATTTCGTTGCTGAGCGTTATCCGGAGGCGCAGCGGTACATCAACTTGGTGCTCAATCGGCCGCATTTGCCACTCCGCGAAGACATTCTGGACGCTTTGCGGTTGCTCGAAATGATCGCGCGTTACGCGCGTGGGCAGCTGGATGTGCTTACGCACTTGCACAAGTCACAAGAGCGCCGCTTGCGGCAGCAACCCAATAAACCGCTTTTCGGCCAAATAACGCATCGGTTCATCGGAAAACTGCTCGACGCAGTCGACGCCGCGGAGACACGGGCAGCCATCCTTGAAATCCACGAACAACTCCTCGCCCTCGGTCCAGAAATCAAACCTACGGGTTATGATGAACTCTGGATTTGGGTCCTGAGCCGACTGGAGAATAAAAGGATGGTCGATGTGGTGCGACAGATGGGAGTAACGTGAGCTTGCTAAGTTCAGAGATCAGAGTTTTCAGCTTGGTGATGAGTTGTTGAGAGTTGAGAGCTTCATTGTCATGCAGAACGAAGTGAAGCATCTTCGGTTTTGGCAGCAAAAGACATTTGTCAGGGTTGGTTGTTTCTACGTTTTCAGGCGCTGCCGTGCGTATCTGGAAATGCCTTATCTTTCCTGTGTTGTTTCCAATTTTTGCGGGTTTCAAATGCTGCATTTTCGTGGTCAATGATTTTTCAATGAATGCTTTTTGTCGCCTTTTTGCTTTTGGTCGGGGTCGGATGCTCTTGGCCTTGCTGATGATGGCCGGGTGCTTTTCCGATGTATCAGCGCAGTACTATACCGAGCATTTTGACGATGTTCCAGCTTTGTGGAGCAATGGTTGGGCGCAACAAAACCGGAGTGCGCTTCCAGGATCGATCCCGAATTGGTTTCAGGGAGACCCCGGAAATTTCGCGGCTTTTGATGGCGGCGACACAGCATATATCGCTGTGAGCTACAATTGCGGAACCGGCAGCAATACCCTGAGCAACTGGCTCTTTACGCCGACCCGAACTTTCACCAATGGCGAAAAATTTTCCTTCCGAACGCGAACGGTCAGTGCCCCCAATTATCCCGACCGTCTCCAAGTGCGACTCAGCCTCAACGGGGCAAGTACCGATGTAGGGACCACTGCAACCTCTGTTGGGGATTTCACTACGCAACTTTTGCAGATCAACCCAACACTTACAGCATCAGGTTACCCCAATGTCTGGACAGAATACACGATTATTATTACGGGATTGACTGCGCCCACCTCTGGCCGGATTGCATTCCGCTACTTTGTCACAAACGGCGGCTCATCCGGGGCAAATTCCGAGTATATCGGTATTGACAGCGTCGCCTATTACCTCCCTCCTCCCGGAGATTTGCGGATGCGTTCCATTCAACGCATGGAATACACCATTTTTCCTGAGCGCCATACCTATTCCGGCTATCTCTATGGGAATTTCCAGAATTATGGCTCGACAACGGTGAATGCAGCCTACATGAAAGTGAATGTACTCGATAGCGCTGGCACACAGGTTTACACAGCCAACAGTGCAATGCATGCCAACATGGTGCCTGGCGACAACATGCTGGACTCCGTTCCTGCTCCGAACGGTCTTGCTCCTGGTAAATACACGCTACAATACATCGCCTTGCACAACGCATTCGACGGCGATCACAGCAATGATACCTTGTACGACCACTTTGAAATATCGCCGCTTACCTATGCACGCGACAACGGAATTGCAATCGGCGGGATCGGGATCGGCGCCTACGTCGGGGGATATGTCGGTCAGGAATTCCATTTCAACCAGTCAGACAATCTTGACAGTGTTTGGGTGCACGTCACCAAAGGATTCACCGGGCAACCCCTTGCTGTCGTCGTTTGGGACATGCTCGATGGTGTCCCCAATCAAATTGTAGGGTCCACCGACACCCTCGTTTACACCACCGATTCTGCAATGTCCTACGTCTTGCCGATGCATGGCGGACGATTGCAATTGCCTCAAGGTGATTTTGTCGTGACGATGGTGGAATTCGATTCGACCCTGCATGTGGGAATGTCTTCAGGAGCATTTTTCCCAGGAACTACGTGGCTGAGCTGGCCGACTTTGCCGGCTGTTGATTGGCGAAATGTGGAATTTTTCGGACTGAATGCCTACAAACATCCGCAGATGATCAGGCCGATCCTTTCAGTTTGCGACCTCGTTACGGAGGCAGTGATGTGGCCACCCTCCTCTCCAGGTGCTCAAGATGGTTCTGTGGCTGTGTATGTCGGTGGCAGTCATGGGCCATGTACTTATGTTTGGAGCAACGGATCAACTAATCCGGGTGGTATCGGTGGGCTTGGGCTGGGAACTTATTCGGTGACAGTCACCGATGCCATCGGCTGCACCTCCGTTGCAAGTATAGACTTGGTTGTCAGCAACGATCAACCAATAAATCCGGTAAAATTCACTTTGTATCCCAATCCCAACGACGGCAAATTCAGGGTGACTGTGCAAACAGGTGAGCCGACCGAACTCGTCATGGAAATCAGGGACATCCTGGGAAGACTTGTTCTTACTGAAAAGGTGGACTGGGTCCGCGAATACAACAGGGATGTGGACCTCAGCCAAAAGCCGGGAGGAATATATCTTGTCTCATTGCAAGCCGCCGACGTCAGACGGAACTTCAAGATCGAGGTGATCCACTAAAAATATCTTATAAATCAGCAAGTTACCTTTCCACGGACCGATTGGGCTTTTGCAGACTTACGCGATTCGGAACAGCGCATGACCTACTTTTCCAAGTGCTGTTTGAGCACCCCGAGGCTGGTTTCCATGTCCTTTCCCAGTGCTTTGTCCATGTCCATGATCAGCAAAAACAGATTCATCGGATAGGTCATTGCACTTGTCATGCTCCAAGTGACAGTCGTGTTGACGCCACCGTGATCCTCCAATGAAAATGGTGTTTTGGCCACAGCTTTAAAGGGTCTTACGAACCGTACTTCGACATCCACGAATTTGCCGGGAATGAGTTTCATGATTTCCTGCTCGCCTTCGCCTGCCTGTTTGTTGCCATTCCAGCCATAGACGAAGCCAACTTCTCCATCGGTGCCTTTGTAAATTTTCTGCATTCCGGGATCAGATTGGACCCATTTGCTGAAAATGTCCTGGTTTTTAAGGTGGCGCACGAAATCATAGACTTCCGTAACCGGGCGATCGATGATGATCTGCCGCTGTATGCTATAGCCCTTTTTTGTGAACAATGCGAGGATCAGCAGGAAGGCAATGAAGCCCACCACGCCAAGCAGGATATAGAGGAGGATATTCATATGAGACTAATTTCAAGGCATTTCGCAACGGGGATGCGACCTTGCGAAGATAATTGCGATTCTGGAAAGCAGGGATATCTGCTCAAAAAAAACTTCGCAACTTCCTGTGTTAGAATCCTTGTCAAGAATCAGGACAACCTGGCAACAAATAGTTGGTTTTGCATTGCTGGCATCAAATCACTCACAAATGTTTCCTGGACTGCCTATTGTCTATTGTAAAAGATCTTCGTGATGTACGCAGTGTTGACTCTTTTCAAAGGTCTTCGTGATGTACTCAGCGTTGTCTGTTTTCAAACGTTTTGGTGATGTGCTTCGCAGTTTCCCATTGCTTGCGCGAACCCTTTGGGTTTCTCCATTTTCCATTCTCAATTTTCCATTCTCAATTCTCACCGCACCGCCCACGGCTCTCCCGGATTGATGTCCACTACCACCCTGCGGGGTTCGACAAGAGCGGCTTCATGACGGCATTTCCAGCGCTGGCTCTCCTCCCAACCACTGAGGGTATTTCCGTCCTGGATCACGTCACCGTTTTCAAAAATGTAATGTCCTGTGCCATAGAGCATGCCGGCAAGTTGATTCACATCGAGGTCGCGGCAATGAATTTGCAGATCGGGTAATCCAAGGGCAGACAAACCGAGCGTATCCATCACGATTGCCTCTTCATTGCCATTCTCGACATTAAAAAGACGAACATTCAATGGGCCTAGCAGCCGGTCATATCCCGGACTCATCGGGACGTTGGCGAGGTAAGCGTCTCCATCGACAAACAACTGACTGCGCATGAAATGGATTGCCTGCGGTCGCAGAGCTTCAACAATCACATAAAGAGCAGCCTGAAAAAGCGTGATTCTTTGATGAATTTCCAATCCGGAGGCCATCATGTCTGTTACGAGGATGCGGCTGGGGCACGCCGCAACGACATCACGGACATTGTGAAATTGCCAGGACTGCCGCAGCGCGGGCTCATAATCAATGTTGGATTCGCCCTCACCTGCTTTTGCAACCAACACTTGCACCGGCATCTCACCCGTTGCAAACTTGACCGTATGGTCCTTGAAGAAAAAGAGCATGGATTCCTGGCTGTCGCCGGGCATATCCAAGTCTCCGCAAAGAGCAGTCATCCTGCGCTTGATTTGCTCAATGGGAAATGCGTTTGGCATTTCTCTAAAGAACAATTCAACCCCGAATGTGACGGCAAAGAGGTCTTCCGGCTCCCATTCCGCATTTTCCTGCATGTCCTTTGCTTGTGGTTCCTCCTCCTTTGGCAGTTGATTCTTACCAGCGATTCGATTCCAAAACGATTTCATTCCCATGGTGATAAACTATTGAATTTGCCGGTCAAAGCTAGCCAAGAAATCGCCTCGATTTGTACATCAACGTGCAGGGAAAACAGAACTGACAAAATGACAGACAATCCTTTTGCATGCTCACCGAAAACGACCCTGCACATAAGAATCTAGCTATCAACATCTTACACAAGCAAATTTAACAAGCAAAGAAATGAAAGTACTTCCCGGCAATCACAAGGCTGACAATCAACATTTTCTGTAACAACTGTGCATAAAACATAGATTTGGCATACTTTTTATCCTTAACTTGCAGAATAGATCGTCTGGATCCGTTGTTGACGGATGATCGCCTACGGGAATTGAACTTTTTGCAGCTTAGATGAAGATGGAAATCAGGATTTCACGTCTTGCTATACGGTTTTTGTTGGGAATGCTTGCCATTTGGGGCGTAGCATTTGCCCAAACGACGAATATTTCAGGCGTCATCAACATTTACACGCCTGTTTTGACTCAAGGTCCATGCGCCAACGTGATCACTGTAAGCAGTTCTGCAGGATTTTCTGTTGGCGATACGGTTCTGATCATCCAAATGCAAGGCGCGATCATCGACCAAACCAATACTGCTGCTTACGGGACAATCTCCAATTACAACGGTGCAGGTTCATTTGAAAAAGCCGAAATTCAAGCGATTGCCGGCGGGACAATTCACCTGACCCAAGATCTGGTGAATACCTACAACTTTGGTGGCAGAGTGCAGATGGTAAGTGTTCCAGTCTATCAAAATGCGAATGTTACCGGGTCATTGACGGGCCAAGCGTGGAACGGCACAACAGGTGGGGTCGTCGTCTTGGATGTGAGAGGTACGCTCAACATTACTGCGGGCGAGATCAACATGAATTCCAAAGGTTTCCGGGGCGGAGCCTTTCAACAAGTTTGTCCAAATGGCTGCAATTTCAGCGTGCAGCACGCCAACTTTTTTTATCCTACCGGTGACTACCGTGGGGCACCGAAAGGCGAGGGCATTGCTGCCATCCCCGCAGGATTTGAGCTGGGTAAAGGCGCACAAGCCAATGGTGGTGGTGGAGCAAACGACCACAATGCCGGAGGTGCAGGCGGTGGCAACCTGAGCGCGGGCGGCCAAGGATCGGCGAACAATGAGCCTGGAGCATTCAACTGCAAAGGATTTCACCCAGGTATCGGCGGCAAGCCTTTGGCTTCATTGGCTGGCGCGCGTGCTTTCATGGGTGGCGGTGGTGGCGCAGGGCATGGCAACAATGGTGGAATCGGTGGTTGCTCCGCTGGCGGAAACTCTACCGCTGGTTCTGCAGGAGGAGGAATCATCATCGTGATGGCTGGAACCTTGAACGCAAGCTTGGACGCATTTCGAATCAGTTCAAGCTTTGCTAATACTGCCAATTTCGATGGCGCTGGCGGCGGAGGCGCAGCCGGCACACTTGTCCTTGATGTAACGTCGATCACTGCTACCCCTTTCATCATTCATGGACTCGGCGGGAATGGAGGATCTGCTTCAGGAGGCGGCGGAAATCGTTGTTATGGACCTGGCGGTGGCGGTAGTGGCGGGGCAGTCATTACAAGAACGGCTACTTTGCCTGGGACAGTGACCACCTTACTTTCGGGTGGTGTACCTGGATTAATCCTGTCATCTAGCAATGGTTGCCTGAATACGAGTGGCACTGCCGTGGCAGGTGCCGTCGGTGTTGTCGTGACCAATGCACCTGGCGTACCGATGGGTACCACCGTCGCGGTTGCGCCTTGTATTTTGCCCGTCGAATACGCCTATTTTGACGCAGAACCCAGCATCCAAAACACAGTGAAACTGGATTGGGGTACCGCAACAGAGGTTAACAATACGCATTTCGTGGTGGAGCATTCTTTGGATGCCATCAACTATGAGCCCATTGGCGAAGTTCTGTCGACTGCAGAAAATGGCCAAGGTGCAGAATACCAATTTGTGCACCGTACTCCAAAAGTCGGCGACAACTGGTATAGAATCCGACAATTTGACCGTGACGGCCGCAGTTCAGCCTCCGAAATCAGACAAGTAAGATTTGCCCCAACGGCAATCACCATTCAACAACTCTATCCCAATCCAGTCACGGCACCCAACGCAGTGACGCTCGAAACGATGGCTCCGGCTGCATCGAATGGCAATCTCAGCATTCTCAACATGGTTGGGCAAGTCATCTATTCGATGCCTATTCACCTTGAAACGGGGCTAAACAGCCTTGAATTGCCCACACAGGGCCTTTCCTCTGGAATGTATTTCCTTCGTGTCAATGCGGGTTCGCAAGGCGTTGCGACGCTGAAATTGAAGGTGAATTGATTTTTCCAGAAGAAAAGCATTGGAGGGAAAGTTTCAGTTGCACTTCGGCAGCTTGATCTTTGAAGCCCGCAACTGCTATTTGAAAATCACGTACGATAGCGTAGCTTTGCATGTGGCATAATGTTTGCCAATGGTAATGGTAGTATGAAGAAAATTGTCCAAGTCGTCTTGTTCTTGCTCTTGACTGCCTTTGTGACGAAGGCACAGACGGTTAGTCGATTTGATTTCGACGATCCTGCTTTTGACGAGCGCATTGCCACCGTTGGGCCAAATGCCGTTTCTTCAGGTGCGCAAGCCAATGCGCGCGCGACGGGAAATGGCACACCTCAAGGATGTGCAGCCGGGGTAACACCACAATTTACCGGTGGATGTTTTACTCCTGGCGGTTGCCCCCAAGCCGTCAACATGGTCGTTCCTGGCGCGGTATTCAATGTAACAAGTCCCACAATGAGCATCGATTACCGTCGTCCAAGGCGCGAAATCGATGGTTGGTTTTGGCTGAAGGACCAGCTTGCGTTTGGCGTCCGATTTAGCAAAGTCACCGCCCGATATTCCCACGAAAATGGCGTAGGTGGTTGTGTCCCGCAAATCGAATTTGCAGCTTATCCTCCTGCGTGGAATTGGCCGGTCAATGGCGGTTGGCTCTGGGGCGGAGCAGTTCCCTCCAATGGCGAACTGCCTGTAGATGGAGTCTGGAGAAATTACGCCTTTAGTTACAATGCCAGTACTGGCGTTGCCATGATCACTATTACCAGTGCATCTCCCGCCTTTACGCATACGGAACTGAATTTTGGTGTTGCAGGAATGAATTTCTGTGGCTGGTCTGCCGCTAACATGACAATGTTCAGTAACTGGGACAATTACGCTGCCGGTTTTGACCTCACTGCGTCCTTGGACAATGCTTCCTATGGACAAATGACTGTTTTGCCGGTTTTGATGGAGTACTTCAATGGCGAGCAAAACGGCCTTGGTGTTGATCTTCACTGGAAAACGGCATCCGAGCAACAAAATATGGGATTCATCCTCTACCGCAGCACCGATGCTGACAATTGGGTCGAATTTGCACGTGTAGATGGCAATGCCACCACCGATGAGTCCAATACTTATTCAGTGCGTGATGTAACTCCCCATCGTGGGCTCAATTTTTACCGGATTGTGCAGGTCGACATGAACGGCGCCACCACGGGATATCCCGCGATCAAGGTCAACATGAACTACGCTGGCGAAAACATGTTGGCATTGTTTCCAAATCCCGTCACCGAAGGTTCATTGAAAGTGAAATTCGATAGCGAAATTGAAAACGCGCCACTGCAGGTGAAAGTCCTTGACTTGCGCGGACAGTTGGTGCATACGCAGGATTTCACCATGAAGAGCGGCATCAACGAATTGGATGTGGATGTCACCAATCTCGCGAACGGCATGTACATTGCGCACGTAAGCAATGGGATGCACACCTACTCAGGGAAGTTCTCGGTCCTCCGATGAGCAGAATCTTTAGATCAGCGAAGCTAATTCGCAGAATTTACTGAAAGCACGTTGGTGTTGTTTGCGTGAATTCAGCAAGCTTGTTGAGGCTTTGGTTGAATTGGAGAGCTTGACTTTTTGGGAATGCAATTTGATGTCCGATGGCTGTTTTCCAGAGGATTCCGATCTCGAAATTCTGAAAATGTAATTCCGTTCGCCCCATTGGGTGCGTTCGTTTACGATTTGCATTGTCCAGCCATTGTTTTCTGCCAATTGGGCAATGCGGTCGATCTTGCAATCCTCACTGAGCACCATCAAAATTTGCGAATTCGGATGCACAAATTCCCCCAAGTCCCGGAATAGCCGCTGGAAATACTCAAAGTCCTTGCCACAGAACCAGGCATGCTCCGCTTCATTGGCGGGTTCCTCGGGATAATACGGCGGATTGATGACCACAAAATCGTATTGTTTCTTTTCCAGCCCTACCAGCAAGTCTGCCTGTTGAACTTCGATTTGGACTTGATTGGCGAGGGCATTGGATGTTATCGTTTTGACCGCCAAGCTGCTGATATCCGTGGCCGTGACATTCGCTCCGCGTTTGGCTTGCACAATGGCGATCATTCCGCTTCCTGCGCCGAGTTCGAGCAAGGACTTTCCCTTGACATCCAACTGCGTCAGATGGGCCATCATGAATTTCGTACTGATGAACAATCCAGGATGGAAGACTCCCGGTGGGACCGTCAGACGTACGTCTCCACTGCGTGCAACACGCGGTTTGCGCACGTACCAACGCCAAAGCGGCGGCATGATACGGTCCAAAACCGGTTTGACGAGTCGACGTAGCCGCACCTCAGAAGCCCTCGATTTCCGGCTGACGGTAGCGCAGCCAGAATTTTTGCAATACCTTCAACTCATAGGGCAAGGTGTATACGCCCGTGCGGTAGCGCGGACCTGCCAACAGGTGCATCGTGCGGCGCTGAAAACGCGTGAGCTTGGTATCTGAATTGCTCGGATAACGCGCATGCAACACCGTTTCAAAGTTTTTGATCTTGTCCACCATCGCCGCCGTCAACCAAGGTGTCAGCGGATTTTTGCGCAGGTCAAACTTTTCCCAAGCCGGCATCAACCAGTCTTCAAGGCGCTCCGGAAAGTCAAAACCTGCTGCCTTGACCTGCTCATAGAGTTCTGAACCTTCGGTCGGCACGGGGCTGTAGACATAAATGATGATCTCCGCCTGCGGGTTGATTTCCTTGATCGTGCGAATGAAGGCAATGTCGTCGTCAATTTGCTTCATCACCAATTCCGGAGTTGCGGCGGGCATCCCAAGTACGAATGAATATTCGGGGACGATGTCGAGCCTGCCGAGGCGGGCAGCGAATTCCTTGATCTGGGCGGCGGTTTGGGTTCCACCTTTGTCCATTTGGGCCAGAATTTCGTCGTTGCCTGTTTCAGCGCCGAAGAAAATCATTTTGCAGCCGGAAGCGCGCATGAGCGCGAGGTCTTCGTCGCTGTATTTGTCCATGGTGTCAATGCGGCCTTCGCCCCACCAAACCATGCCTTCGTTCAGCATCAATTGCGCAAATTCGACGGTGCGTTTGCGGGAAGTGAAGAAGTTATTGTCATGAAACTCAATCGAATCCCCGCCAAACCGCTCCCGGAAACGGAGGATATCGTTGTAAATCCCCTTCGCAGAACGGCCCTTCCACTTGGCGTTGTAGATCGGAACAACGGCGCAAAATGAGCAGGTAAACGGGCATCCGAAACTGGCATGGTAGGCAATCGTCTGATTCCCAAACCATGTCTTAGGCAGGTAGCCCTTCATGTCATACATCGTCCCCAGCTTTTCGTAAGGCAAGGGCGGCAAGGTGTCCATGTCGAGCAGCGCGCCCTTGTGGGTCTGAAATGGCATGCCGTCACGGAGATAAATCAGGTTGGGAATCAAGGAAGGCTCGCCGCCGGATTCAATGCAGCGCAGCAATTCGGGGAATGCGACGTCGCCCGGGCCATTGATCACAAAATCGACGTAACCCGATGCCAGAACGGAGGCATTTTGATTCGAAGCGAAGTAGCCACCCCAGATAATTTTGACCGATGGAAAAAGCCGCCGAATGTCCCGTGAGATCGGAATGGCCTGCCGCAATTGCGGTCCGGGCATCACCGTGGAGCCAAAATAGCCGTATTCGCCAGTTTCCAGCAGCGCTTTGATTTTGGGCCAAGGATCGACCTCGCGGTTGCCGTCCACGATTACCCATTCCCGCTCCGCATCGATGGAAGCAGCGACCTGCAACACCGAATTGGGTATCCGATGCTTGGAATTGGCAGAACGCGGGTTGAAGAGGATGACTTTACTCACGGTACAAAAGAAAAGCGAAAAGCGGGCAAATCAAAACGCCGAACAACATCTCGCGCAGGCAGGAAGCAATCCTCCAGCCGTCATCAAGTCCTTTCGGAAGGTCCCGAAAGCAGCGGAATTCCAGATTTCGGCAAGGTTTTCAGTGTACAGATTGCCGACAGTATGTTGATAGCAGCGCCCGTGGGCAGGAATCACGGTGCCGTCACTTTTGATCATCATCATTTGAAAAGCATCGTTGCAGATCTTCCCGATGATCTCGCCAGGCTTGCTGTAATAATGTTCCATCGCGGCAAAATCCTTGAAATTCGGGGAGAATGAAACGGGAAATGACTTGTCCATGGCCTTGATGCCATTGATTTCCTCCCACAACAGCGGCAAATCCATTTTGGAGATGTCGATCAACTCCATGTTGCTCGCGGTAGCGGGATATTTTCCCGCATACACCGCATTGTGACGATCGGCGACATCGTTCGGGACGAAATTGGTGTGCATAAAGCCCATCGCGGCCAAGGGCATGCCCTTGAAATAGCCCATAAACTCACGCAATCGCCCAATGTTCCATTCGGTAATGGTGCAGTAAATGGAGATTTTGGGCTTTCGTCCAGGCAAAGCGAAGACCTTTTCCATTCCTTCGACGGCCCATTCAAACGACTTTTTGTTGCCGCGAATTTCATTGTGCACATCGGCAGGGCCATCCAGCGAAATGAAAATGTCATCCAGGCCCGCTTCCGCGAGTTCCGCTGCCAAGTTTCTGAGCTTGAGCGCGTTGGTGGTGATCGACGTATAGAGTCCCAACCGGTCTGCAACGGCCAAGGATTCCACGAGATGCGGATAAATGATGGGTTCAGTAAAGGCGTAGCCGATTTTGGTGCCGGGAAAATGCAAGGCCGTTTGCTGGAAAATGCGTTCTGCGAGTTCCATGGGCATGTTGATCGGCTTTGCACCCATGAGATTCGCGTAAAAATTGCTGCCCTCATAGCCCACACCAACATCACACATCTTGCAGCTCATGTTGCAGATGTTGTTCACGCCCAACACAATCCATTTGGGCCCGAAAGCAAGTTTCTGCGGCCGAAGGTGGATATTGAGTTTCCTGAATGTCTTTTTGACCATCCGATGAAAAGTTATCGTTGCTTCCCGTAACGCTGCACAAAAGCTACAACCAAAGCGATCAACAGCATTTGCCCGGCAACGCCGGCAACCATGGCCCCAAAGATACCCCAACGCGGAATCAACAAAATGCTGAAACCAAAATTGAGCAAAATGGCGGCGCCATTGGCCATCAAAACCTGCTGTTGGCATTGCCGTTTGTAAAGGTACAAAACCAAAGGCGCCATGAAATACACCACCACTATATAAGGTATGGCCAAGCCGAACATTTCCAGCGGCATCGGAATTTGATACCAATAAGTGAGCAGCAGCCAAACAACCGGCAATCCTGCTGCGGCGGCCAACATTCCCCAAAGTCCCATGCGGAAGGCCAGTTTCCAAATCGATCGAAGCGGAAGGCGGTACACAAATTTCATCAGCGGCAGGAGAATGAAGGCTGAAAAACTCTGCAAATAGATCAGCAATCCGGTCCAAACTTGGTAATGGCCGATTTCGGCCTTCGAAATTGCTTTTCCAGGCCCCGCATTCGCCAACAAACAATACAAATCCAGCCGCATGATCAGCAACCCTGCAAATCCGAGCAAAAAAAACGGCAATGCCAACTGAAAATACCCAAATCGAATCTTGGGAACAGCACCCAGAAGAAATTCACCACCATATCGAAGCAAAAAAGGCAGCAAACGGACGGATTGTGCCAACATCGAACCCATGATCAAGGATTCAACCGTCGACTTTTCAGCATCCACGTAGATCCAACCCAACAAAAACAGGCTCGATGCCAATTCTGTGAGGGCTCCGAAGGCAAATTCCCTCCGGAATGTGAGCACGACATCAAAGGATTGGCGCAAAAATCCAAAAAATAGCCAGAGCAACAGCAAAACAGCTGTCTGCGATGGATACGTCAGCAAAAAAACGGGCATTGCCATGAAAAGCATGACGCCGCGGCTGAATAAAACTTGGCGCCAAACCTCAACAGGATTGTCCTTTTCGACTGAAAATACCCGCATCAAATAGTCGCGGTTTCCCCAAGCCATGACATGCAGCCCGAGCCCGATCAACAATTGAATAGCTACAAATTCGCCCCAAATGCCATCGCCGGCAAGGCGAAGGATAAGCCAAGCTGCCACCAAGTTGGTGAGCGTCGGCAACATGTTCAGCGCCGCGCTCCAGCCGACATTCAGCAGCCGTTTAAGCATCGATTCCGTAGCATTGAAGGTGATCGGCGACCATTTTAGCCATCGGAAACGGGACGCGGGGTTGTGCATCCACGGGATGTTTCAAAAAATTCAACGTTGCCTCATACAAGACAAAGGTCGCATCCGACACGGCCGACTTGTCGGCAGCGACGCTCGCGGGCAGGCTCGCGCCCACGCCTACGGCTGACGTGACCACGTGCGCGCCGCGCCCGAGTGCCTCCAAAAGCACCAAGCCCGTCCCTTCCATGGCACTTGCATGCAGGAAAACCTTGGCTTGACTCATTTTGGCCAATACCGCCGCACGCGGCAATTCTCCCAGAAATTGAACCTTGTCTTGAATGCCCAACGCAGCCGCCAAGCGCTCCATTTTGGCGCGTTCGGGACCTGAACCGATGACTTCAACGTGGATATTCGGATGTAACTCACTGACCATCTTCACGATCCGCAAAATCCTTTCGTAACGCTTCACAGGGATCAAACTTCCCACTACAAGCACATCGATGGGGCGATCGGCATTGTTTGTGCGGTCAATGTCGGCCTCAGCGACCGCAAAGGGAATCATCGCATCCGCCTCCCGGCCAATTGCCTTTTTGACCAGTTCCGCATTGAATTCACTGATGGCGATGACCTTCATTTTGTCGAAGGGCAGCCGTTTCAACTGCCGGTTTTTGGTTCCGACATCCTGCCCCATTGCTGAAGCAAAATGTTGAATTCCGAGCTTGGAAGCCACTTTACTTGCGACTTGCGTTGCTTCCGTGAGCCAGAAACTGTGCATCACGTCGATCGGTTGCACGTTGTGCAAGGATTGAATCGCCTTCGCGGTCCGCTTCCAAACCCAAGGTTTGGAAAGCCTTCTGTTTTTGCCGCCGATCGCCTGCACGGTGATCCCCTCCCACGTGTAACTGCCCTTTTGGTAAGGATATTGCATCGCGACGATGGAAATCCGCCAATCAGGTCGCGCAGACTTCAATGCGCGGAAATAGTCCTGCAGGTAAGGCGTGCAGACGCTGTCGGATTCGCTTTTCGCGAATCCTGGGGTGACAAAAACGATGTGTTTAGTCGATGACATACAGTTTCCAGCCCTCCTTCCACTCTTGTTGAACGCGCAACGTATGGTTTTGCCCGAGCATTTCCCAATTTTTCATCGGCCACATCCCTTTAAACTGCCCTTCGAAGGCCTTGAGGTTAAAAAGGACCAAATCACCCTTTTGCGGCGGCTCGAGTGGCCCGTACCACATATTTACTTCCTGAAGCGGTACATTGCGGGCTTTGAGCATGGCTTCAAAACTCAATTCGTAGAGGCGCTGACCTTGGTTGGGAATGGCTTTCAAATCAGCGGCAATCATTTTTTCATTGGCACTGACGGCGAATGGCAATTTGCTCGACCACAAACAGAGCCCGACTTGGACGGTCAAAATCCCCAAAAAGGCAATTTGCTGCATTCGACGGGATGGAAACAGGCGCTGAAAGCCAAAATCCCAACTTGTAGCCAACAAAATCGCCACAAAAGGCAGAATGGGCAACAGAAACCGCGGGTTCTGGAATGGAATTCCGGCCAAAAAGAGGACATTGACCACGATTGCGCCACATGCAATCCAAAACATGGGTTGTACACTGGCATTTCTTCGAAAAAACCACCCCAATACACCCAGCAACCCCAGTCCAAGATAACGAGGATGCCAGAAAATACCCAACACTGCAGCCAAATTGAAGATCGGGTACACATTGTGCCCATCTTTTTGGACAAAATCCCGTCCGAAATAGTTGGTAGGCGTCCATTGAATAAAATGCTGATGCTGAAACGGCTGCGAAAGACCTTCTCCCGCGGCCTCGGGCAACAACAATTGCGGCAGCGCCGCCACCATCATCACGGGTAGAAACAAAGACAATCCCGACAAATCCCTTCGCCGAATTGCCGACCAAAGCCAGCTGAGGACGGGAAAGAACAAGGCGAGTGCCACGGGATAACGCAGCAGAATGGCAGCACCGGCAAGCAGGGCTGCACCGAGCAATTTGAGCGGCTTGCCGCTTTCTTGATACTGCATTCCCAGCCAAAGCGCAGCCGTCATCACGCCCAACGCAGGTGCATCCGCCATGACAGACAAGCTGTTACGCACCAACAATGGCGACAATCCGACAAAGGAGAAGGTCAAGGCGGGAACCCATCGGGCCTCCGGAAGCGACCGTTGCAAAATTTTGATCAACATCGCCAAGGTCAATGCAGCTCCCGCCATCGACAGGAATTGCATCCAGCACCGCGGATCGCCCCAAGGCCAAAGTGCTCCCAAAAAGGCATACAAGCGCGGCCATTGATAGCTGCCCAACGGCGTTCCGCTTCGCCAAAACTCCTGAATATCAATGGCATAATTCAGGTGCGCGTACGCATCCTGTCCGTAGAGGCCATCGTAGCCCGCCACCGTGGTCAGCAAAGCCAAACCTCCCAAGAGCAATCCGGCCCAAAACCAGGGCATTGCATCTACGCGAGAAATTGGCTTCCAACACATACGCATCCCCCAAATTAATGCGGAAAAGCGCACGGAACGAAATCCAATCCTGCAACGATTGTCAAATGGCTTGATTCAGGCCTCATTTTGTCCACGGGTGGCAAATCCCGTGCATTTGAGTGTGATGCACGCGAGAAATTGGCCCAGATTTTGCAACCGCGGTCTCAATTCATAAATTCGCATCTCATTTCCAATTCTACACATGAAAAAGACGATTTTCCTCGCCCTTTTTGCCTTGGTTTCTTGGACCTTTGGCATGTCACAGACCGCCAAAATGGAAGTCTTTGAGCTGAATGCCGCTTCTGACGTCGTCGTCACAGGTAAGATCAAGATGCTCGAAACGACAACGTTCACCTTCGAAATCGACCAAGTGCTCGCCGGTAGCTACAGCAACCCGACCATCGTCGTCAAGAAATTCAAGAACACCAAAACCGCCAAACGCTGGGGAAAATATGTACTTTCCGAGGGCATGTTGCTCTGGCTCAAAAGCGATGGCACCAACTACAGCATCGTCGGCGAGAATGGTGAAGGCGAAAAAATGTGGTTTGGCGGCGACGTCTACCTCGACAGCCGTGGTGGTGCCATGAAGAATACATTCGGCAACCACGCCCCCTACCCCGGTTCGGCGATCTATGCGGAAAAAGTAAAAGCCGACGAATTTTTGGCTGCGGTCAAGGATACCAAGGATTGTTTCAGCTTGGACATCGAGGAGAAGAAAAGCCCCGAAGGCGACGTGACTTTCAAGCGATTTGCCGTCAAGAAGCTGGAAGACAAGCAATACGACGAACTTCGCGGCCGCAGCTGGATGCACGACAACATCATCGCCAACGGCGAAAAGCACATTCGCTAATTTTCTTTGACCATCACGCGGTCCGTTCCGTCAAACTCGGGTGCTTGAATGGAAAGCACCTTGAGGATGCCCTTTTTGACCTTCACGGAATGTGCTGTTCCCTTGGGAATGAAAAAAATGTCGCCCTTCCTGATGGAAAGTCGTTGGTCGCCCAGGGTCATTTCGGCCTTGCCTTCCAGGATCATCACGGTTTCGCTGTGGGCAGCATGGTAATGCGCGGGCACCCGCTGCTTGATCCAAATGACGAATCCGGAGGCCTTGTCGTCACCAAAGATGCGCTTGACCAGCACATTGTCAAAGGTCGTATCCGGCTGAATGGCCTTTGCCTGACTTTGGAAGGGCATTTGGGCAGGAAGAAAAGTGCATCCGATCAGGGCAAAAAGGAATCCGAGACTTATCCAACGTTTCATCTTGTCGTTTTTCCCAAAAATAGAGAAATTGCACAAGCATGGTAACGATGGCAAATTTCTCGAATGGTTGGATGCTCCCTTGTCCTGTGAAGGCTGGGTTGGGCATTGACTGTCCGGGTTGTGGTTTCCAACGTGCGTTTTTTGCGTTGCTGCAGGGTGATTTTGCCGAATCCTGGCATGATTATCCGCCGTTGATTCCTTTTTTGGTGACCCTGATCGTTTTGCTCGTCGCATTGAAAACAAAGTCCCGTTTCCGAATGCCCGCTCTTGTGGCTTCTCTAACAGTGACTTGCGTCGCGATTTTCGTCAACTATGCCTTCAAAATGTATTGATTTGCTCCTTCCTACTCTACACTCAACATCATGGCAGAAAGTCCAAATAACGAAACCCCCTTCGAAGATCCATTTGAAAGCAAAGTGGTGCGCGACCCCTTTGTGGATGACCATTTCAGTGGCAGAAACAACAACTACAGCGGCAATCAGAATACCAATTCCAACGCGGGAAGCTCATGGTCTGAGAACTTGCCTGATTCCACCGCCGTCCTGGTTTTGGGAATATTGTCGATCATCGGATCCTTTTGTTACGGCATCGTGGGCCTGATCTTGGGCATCATTGCCGTGGCTTTGGCGGGACGTCCGGAAAGGCTCTACAAGCAGAATCCGACCAAATACTCGTCGTCTTCCTACAGCAATTTGAAGGCTGGCAGGGTCTGCGGAATCGTTGGAATCTGCCTTTCAGCGGTGATCGTCTTGGCAATGTTGGGCTTGTTCATGGCGGCTGTAGGGAATTTTTGACCCATCTGCCGGGGAAATCCAAAAGCGGATATGAACCTTGCGAAAACAAAAAAGTCGATCCGAAGACCGCTTCGTGCAAAAAAAAGTCGATCCGAAGACCGACATTTCGTAGCGAAGGAGCATCAATCGCTCGACCCGCAAAACAAAAATGTCGATCCGAAGACCGACATTTCGTAGCGAAGGAGAGAATCGAACTCTCGACCTCAGGGTTATGAATCCTGCGCTCTAACCATCTGAGCTACCTCGCCAAGTAGCACCGCCCAATAATTTGGAGCGGAAAAAATTGGACTGCAAATATAGCGGATGGAAATAGAAATGTAAAGCGTTCCACAAAAAATCCTCTTAAGAATTGATAAAATGCCATTTGAAGGCACATTGCTTGGCCCTTTCAAACAAAAATCATAATTTGTGATTCGTTTTAAGAACATCAGCTAGCTTCTAAAGTCAATTCACTTTGCCAAAAGGATTATGAGAAAAGCCCTTTACTCAGTTCAATTTGTTCTGCTTTTTGCCCTTCTATGGATTGCAGTTCCCGAAAATTTATCGGCGCAATTATGCGTGAATACGCAACTGGGAGGACAGTCTGGATGCGTTCGCAGCAATTTCTACCGCGGCGAAATCGTGCCTTCCAATGGAGCGGCACCACTTTCAGTGAGCCCATACAGCCCGGGGGAGTATTTCAGAATGCCTGTTCTGGCGGGAGGTTGCTATACGGTTAGCACGTGCGGAGCACCTTTTGATACGCAGATCAACATCTTTGAAGGCAATGCCACTACGGGACCTTTTGCCTATGATGACGACAGTGGCCCACTTTGCGGTGGATTGACGGCCTCCTGCTCGATGGTGCCTAACTTTACTGACTATGCCCGCGTCGATGTACGTCAATACTCCTGTCAGCCTGGCGGATCTTCCTCGATCACGATCACAGTGCAGCAAAACAACAACTTGTCCATCACATCCTCATCCACGAGTCTTTGCCAAGGTCAAACACGCGCATTGACTGCCACCCCTGCAGCGGTGACAGGCGCATTGCCAAATTCAGGAAGCGCTGGCGTTTTCTCGGGTACAGGAGTTTCAGGAACCGTTTTCACTGCGCCTGTCCCTGGAGGCAACAACCAGAACTATACCATTACCTATTCTTTCGGATATGTTTCCACCACGCAGCAAATCACTGTTTTCCATGCCCCAAGTACTGCGGCAGCAGGAGCAAATCAGACGGTTTGCGCAGGTAGCACCGCATTGGCTGCCAACAATCCAGCGTTTGGAACAGGTACTTGGACCGTGGTCAATGGTACTGGAACCGTTACCAATCCAGCATCACCGACATCGGCTGTTACGGGTTTGACACCTGGCCAAAGCACTGCCTTGGTTTGGACGATCAGCAACGGACCTTGCACATCTACAAGGGATACTGTCGTCATTTTCAGAGATGTCGATCCTACCGTTGCCAATGCTGGCCCCGATCAATCAGTTTGTGACTCTGTGATAACCCTCGGCGGCAATGCCGCAGTCGTCGGAGCTGGAAACTGGACACTGATTGCCGGAACGGGCGCCATTTCGAATGCCGCCAATCCCAACTCCGCTGTAACTGGCCTCGGTGTCGGTGCAAACTCATTTGTCTGGACGATCACGAATGGCGTTTGCCTTTCCACATCTGACACGGTGACCTTCACGCGCGATGCGGTGGCTCCGGCAGCCCTTGCCGGTCCCGACAAGGACATCTGTGAGTCATTTACGACATTGACGGGGAATATTCCAGCCTACGGCCAAGGAACATGGACGATTTTGAGCGGATCAGGCGTTGTCACCACGCCCAATTCACCCAACTCAACCATCACCTCCATCAATACGGGGACCACAGTTTTGACTTGGACCATCAGCAACGGCACCTGTCCTCCAAAATCAGATACGATGGAGATTACCCGCAGTGCCTTGCCCAATCCACCTACAGTTACTGGCAATCAAGCGGTTTGTTATGGTGAATCCGTGACCCTGACTGGAAGCAGCACTGCGAATAACCCTTCCTACGTATGGTGGGACGCACCTGCGGGTGGCAATGCCATCGCGGGTGGGCCAACTTACACTTCACCTCCCCTGGCTTCGGCACTCGTCGTCTATCTTGAGGTCACCGATGGCACCACACAGTGCCCAAGTACGCGTACACAATACAACGTGAACGTCAATCCATTGCCCATCATCGCGCTTGGAAACGATACGACATTCTGCGACAGCGATTCGATCTGCTTGGATGCAGGCGCAGGCATGAACAGCTATCAGTGGAACAATGGTTCAACTTCCCGCATTGTTTGCACCAACCTTTCCGGTTTGTACTGGGTCGAAGTGTTGGATGGAAATGGATGCTTTGGAACAGATACTGTACAGTTGACTGCCGTCACCGCTCCCGTTGTAAGCTTGGGACCGGATTTGACACTTTGCAACGGCAATGCAAGCACGATTGGTGTGCCAAGTGTGCCTGGGGAAACCTACGCATGGAGCACGGGCGATACAACCCAATCCATTTCTGTGAGTGCAAATGGCACGTATACCATCACGGTAACCAACGGAATCGGCTGTTCCACTTCAGATGATGTGGTCGTCACAGCACTCGTCACACCGGGCGCCGGCTTCTCGATCGACACTTCCAATTGTCCTCAAATCACGTTCAACGACAATTCAACAAATGCTGTGAACTGGAGCTGGAGCTTTGGAGATGGATCCAATAGCACCACAACAAGCCCTAGTTACAGCTATCAGGCTTCAGGAAACGGTACCTATACCGTCACTTTGGTGGTTTCAGGACCTTGTGGGGCCGATACGACCACGCAGTCCATCACCATTGATTGTGTCGTCGGCATTTCCATGCCGAGCAACTTGTCGATCACGGTTTATCCAAACCCCAACGATGGCTTGTTCAAGGTAAGGTTCCAAGGACTCGAAGAACCTGCCTTCTTGAATGTATTCAATGAATTGGGACAGGAGGTTTATTCCAAAGAAGTCGAAGGTTGTACCGGCGAATGCGACGAAATGGTGAACCTGCAAGGTGCTGCCGCTGGCGTTTACTTTGCCAAAATCAAAGTTGGCGATGCCGTGGTTTCCAAGCGTGTGATCATTCGATAAGATTTAGTACGCTCGCAAAACCAAAGGCCGCTTCATTGGAGCGGCCTTTGGTTTTTAGTTTAGGCTGAAATTGAACGCGTTGTCCTATTGCAACACGATTCCTTTGGACTGCGAAAGCTGGTAATAATGATCCGCAGCTGCCTTGTCCCCGATCAATTGATACCTGCCGATCAACTTACGCCACCATACCGGATTTTGTCCATCCATTTCCAAAAGCGTCAAGATGGGTTGAAAAGATTGGGTCGTGTCACCTTTGTCAAAATAGGTATCACTCAGGGCGTCGTAGTAGAATAAATAGCTGGCATTGCGGCCCAGGGCCTCCTCCAACGTCGCCAATGCAGCATCAAATTGGCCATTGCGCTCCTGCGCGCGCGCAAGGAACTCCCAATTGTCCTCCATTTCAGGTGCGCGAAGCCTTGACTCGTTGAGGGCGGTGGCTGCCTCGGCGTAGTTTCCCAGATAATATTCAGACATTCCTTTGGAATGCCACATATCGGCTTGACCGGGATAATGCCTCAAGCCTTCGGTACAAAGGGCAGCCGCGGCTTTGTAGTCGCCCCAACTTTGGTACAATCCGGCGAGGCGAATGTAAGCGTAGTAACTCTGTGGTGTAATCTCGATCGCTCGACGGTAATGCGTGATGATTTCCTGCTTCGCCTTGGCTTGATCTTTGGCAGTTTCATAGCCTTTGGCCAACTCGCTGGCATAGTAGTAGTGCGCACGGGCGCAGTTTTCCAGCAAGGGCAGATCGTGGGAAAACAAAGTCAAATTGTCCTTCCATACGCGGTTGCGGCTGAAAGTCATGCCTGAAAAAAGGAGGGAAATGCCTAAAATTCCCAAGCTCAGCGCCTTGGCGCGTGACTTGAGGCTTGCAGCAATTTTTTCTGCTCCCTTTTTGAAGGCCATCAGCGGATTGGAACTTGGATCAATTCGAAGCAGAAAAAAAAGACCGTAAATGGTCGCGATGCAGAGTCCAAGGGACGGCGCAAACATAAATCGGTCTGCAATGGTATCGGCGAGCATCAAAAACGGCAATTGCAGGTAGATGACAACGGTAGAAAGGAAAAACCAACACCCGTACAGCAGCGGCCGGTATCGATTCCAAAACAGAACTGTTCCTAGAATCAACAATATCGGCAACAACATAGAAATTCCAAGCACCACAAAGTCCTTGCTCCAGGACTTCACCGGATAGACATCAAATCCGGAAAAATAGACCAAATCATGGGGAAGGAAGAACTTTCGCGCATTCTCTGCAAGCAGAAACATGGAATTGCTGACATGCTGAAACTTGCTAGGGAGATTGACAGCGAGGCAATTGCCGAGATTGTTGCTTTCGATATAGGCGGTCGTGGTGACTGGACTCGCGGAGCCCGGCAATTTTCCGGTCAGGGCTAGAAACACACCTACCAAAACCAACAGTATCAGCGGGAATTTCGCCAACCCGATCAATTTTTGCCTTTTGGTTCCTTCCAATAGCAACAATACCGTGAGTGGAATCACCGCAAAAAATGTCAAGGCACCTTCCTTGCTCAGAGCCCCAAGCAAGAGGAAGAGGGCAGATCCCAGCAATTGGAGCCATTTTCCGGAGCGGTAATGCTTCACAAAAAACTGCAACGACAACAGACCAAACATCAGTGAGAGGATTTCATCACGGCTTTTGATGTTGGCAACGGCCTCGACATGGATCGGATGAACCAAAAACAACAAGGTCACAAAAAATGCGAATGCCGGATGGAATTTGGGAAATAGGTGCCGGAGCGTGCGGTACAACACCACACAGAGCAAGGCAAAAAGCAGCACATTCATCGCATGCGAACCTTTGGGATTCATCCCGAATAGCCCGATGTCGATGGAAAAGCTGCTCATTGTCACCGGCCTGTATCCCGTAAAATCTTCAAAATTTTCGCGGTTCCGGAATTCAAAATGACTGGGAATGGCAGAAAAACCTTGCTGCACACGCTTGTTGTACACCACCACGATGTCGTCGTCCCAGACATAGGCATGCGTCAAGGTGTTGCCGTACTGCACGAAGGCGAGCGCAAAAATCAACATTCCCCACAGGATTTCGGGGTGATTGGTCATCCATTGCTTGAACCTTGCCTTCATTTTTCCAATCTAATGCCTATTCTAAAAACTGCCAATACCCTCAATAATCGAATTCAAACCAAGTTTCGTGTCCAGCATCATAGCGAAGTACAGGACGGTAATCGCTCCATCGCCGATGCACCTTCCATAGAATGGGAATGTGCCGATGGTAAAAGGCACGCGAACGGTTGACTTTTCCGCTTCCCCACGTGCTGTCCGATTCTGCCTTGCGCCCATGGCTCCATTGACCGATTTCCAAAGCACATATCTGCGGAAGGGCGATCGCGCCCATTTTCCGAAATTGCCCCTGCAGCGTGGTTGCGTCTCCCATTGCCTTGATCCAAAGCGATCTTCGGAAGATTTGAAGCGGCGCTGGAAGAAACTCCGCAATTTGAAGGTCAGTTGCAGCTTCAAATCTTGCCGTATCCCAGCGCAAAGGAGCCATTACACGTGAAAGCGACCTGCCTTCCATCTCAAAAGGAATTCCCGTAAGCCAATCCATCCCGGGAAATTGCCGGAAAATCTCCGCAATCTTGTGCAAATTGGAGGTTGCAGGGATAAATTCAGCGGAAAGAAGCTGAATCAACTGCCCACTTGCCGTCAAAATTGCCTTATGGATGCCTCCGAATGCTGATTCCGTTGATTCTACCATCCGAATTTGACCATTTTTGTAGGCCAACCATACGTCTTCCGGCACTTTTCCCGGTTCGACGGCAAAAATCAGCTCCTTCCCCGGAAAATTCTCCTCCAGCATATACGTCAGGAGTTCGGAATGGCGGCCATCAGCAACGGCAATCAACGAAATGGCGGGCAATCTACGATCGGAAAGGTGCAATAGCGGCGTTTTGGATGCTCCGAGGTAGTAACCGAATTCAAACTGAAGTTCGTCCTCCCCTTCAAATTCGGTATTGGAAGGAACAAGCCGAAAATCCTCGCCTGCGCTTCTCAAATGGAAATTTAATTCCAAGGGAAGTGCATTCGCAGCAAAACTCATGGCTGCCTTTCCGCCTTTTCGCCGCGTGAGCATCCACGGCTTGTCCAGGAATTGACGAGACTTCTGTCCCAATAGGTCCACGGCAAAATCATAACCCGCCAAGACGGGCGCAATCCGCTTCAAATTTTCTGCAATTGGCTCAAAATGTGCGTCATACACAGCCAATGAATCCGCGATCCGACCAAAATTCCATTCGCGATCTCCCATCAACAAGGGAACTTGAAACAAACCCTTGGTATTGGCATGTGCTCCAAAATCCTCAAAATTGGTCGTCAAAGCGTACCGCGGATAGGCAAAATATTTGTTGGTAACGATCAAATAAGCGGCGAACAACTTTTTCCAACTTTGGGCGGTCCATTGCTGGATATAGTCCGGAAGCTGCGGAAGTTGCTGAAAATGAACGCCCAACCAGCTCTCAAATGCCTGCCATTGTGCCGCGGTAAACGCTGCGCCCCAACTGCTGGGCAATTGCAAAAACCAGTTGTCCCATTGATCCATCCAGGGATGGAACGGCTGCAAACAGGATTCGGCGACGGCATAGCAATACAATGAAATGCCCGCAACCGCCTCATCTTCTGCAAAATAATCCAAGGCTTTCTGCGCATAGGCGTAGGCAAAGGGCGAAATCCCAAGATCGTCCTCGAGCAAGATGATACTGCCGTACCGTTGCGTCAATCCGCCGCAATGCAGGATATGTTGCCGCAAACCGAGGCGTTCCGCGTGCTTTTCGACGACCTTTTCACCAAACTTCCAGACAAATTCATCTGCCAAATCGCCCACTTCTGGATACTCAAAATGGTCGATCGAAATGTGAAGAATGGTATTTGCAGGAAAATGGCCATGGTCGAGTCCCTTCAACAACCTTTGCAAGGAGAGCGGCCGATTCCAGGCTGCAATGACAATGGCGGGTTGCGGAAGGGTATCTGCCATATACCTAACCGTCAATGGATTCGTAGGCAAAAATATCCCCGTAGAGAAGTTGCAAGGCTGCAATGACAGCCTTCAAATCACGCACGCGTACTTTGCGACCGGCCTGTGCGAGCCTGAGCGCAAGCGCAAGCTGTTGGGATTCTTCCAGTATCGTTGTGCCAGGCTTATAGGTAACCGACTCAAATACAATCTCTTCTGAAAGCGGATAACGCGTACAATACTGCTCAAACTGAAAATCGAGATGTCTGCGATTGACTTCGTCGGTAGCTTGACTGAGCAGGACTTCGAATCCGGCTTGTTTGCCAAACATCGCCAAAGCCCGGTTGTCGCGTGGGAAACAGGGCCCACCATAACCAAAACCATAGCCGAGGTAGCGCGAACCGATGCGTTTGTCGGCACCGATCGCCGCCAAAATTTTCTCAGGCTCCCCTCCCACATTGGTGGCCAAATCCCCGATCGAATTCGCAAAGGAGATTTTGGTGGTCAAAAAACAATTGGTCGCGAGCTTGGCAATCTCCGCGCTGATGCGCGACATGCGGCAAAATGTGGGCGTATTCTTGCACATATGCCGGTAAACTTCGACAATGGCATCCCCCGCTTCCGCCGAACCTTCCCCAATCAGGACTTGATCAGGCTGTTGCTGATCCCGGATAATCGTCCCTTGTGCGATAAATTCGGGATTGTAGCTCAGTGTATAGTTGAGTGCCGCCATTTTTGGAGCGACCGTGTCGCAGTAGCCGGGCATCGTGGTACACATCACAACAAGATGCCGTTGAATTTCAGACGGACCGGCAGCAGCCAAACGCTCCAAAACAGCATCCACTTGCGTGTGGTCATATCCCGCATCAGGCATCGATGGCGTAGCGACGACAATAAAGAGAAGTTCGATTTCTGGCGCAAGAACTGCATCCCAATCGGTGGTCGCCACAAAATTTTGCGATGAAAACAGCAATTCCTCGACCTGCGGCTCAAAGGATGTCAGTGTTTTTGCGTTTATGGACGCCACATATTCGGCATTCGTATCCAAACCGGTCACTTGGTAACCAACACGCTCCAAATTGAGCGCAAAACAGAGGCCCAACTTGCCAATTCCGATGACTCCAATATGTTTCAAATCCGCATTCCCCATCTCAAAAGGTAATTTCTTCCAAATTTTCATCCGCAAAACCCCAATTCGGCGGATTGATGCCCAATTTCTGATGTTTTTCCAGCAAAAAATAGGTCACTTCCTGCAAAACTCCGAAATCAATCCCGGGACGTTCCTCCAGAAACTTCAATTTTTCAATCGGTCCCATTGAACTCCAACCTGTTGGATGGTCGATGTGGTATGTGCAAGCATCTGCAGGAAAGACGACTTGCTGCATTCCCAAGGCCCTCGCCGCGACAATGCCCAGCGTATCCACATGGATCGAATAAAGGTCCAATTCGGCGTAACCCTCAATGTTTTCCCAAGCATCGCGGTGCATCATGGTAAAATCACCACAAGCGTTGCGGTCCAGCAAATAATATTCGGCTTCGCTTTTGGGCTGCTTCCGGCGATGCCTTTTGCCGATCTGATCGGTGATCCAACGTGAAATCGGTCCAAGCTCCTTGATGCCATGCGCCCGTACATCGACATATTGAAACCGCGAATCCCAGCCATTCACACGAATGACATGCGCCTTGGAATAGGCCATTTGCGCCTCAAAGGACATATTTTCATCGATTCCGTCGGGGATATCCACGCGATTGGCACGGTAAAAGCTGTTGGGATCAAGGTCACAAGCGGCCATTCTGGCAAACAATGCATCCGAAAAAAGGAGATCGACATTGCTAGCCAGGATAAATTGGCCCTTTGCACGCCGAATACCCACATTTTTGGCGATCATTTGAAACAAAGGAATTTCCTCGGCCCGCTTGTACCGCGCATGCAATTCAGGCGGAACAGTAATAAAACGCGTCCGCAATTTGTCGTCAGGCGCAGGCTTCGGCAAAACTTCAAACAACCGCGGCTGCCCAGGAATGGGGTTCCATTCGACGAAAATGAGCTCGATGGGTAGGCCAAATTTGTTGGATTGATGAATCAACCCTTTCACAAACAGGCGCATACGCTTCATGATGTTGCCACCGTGGCTATCGTTGCGCGAGGTGACGACGATCGAATAATAAGGCTGCGACTGCATAGACCCCTAAAATCTTGAATTTTTGACTGATAAACAAAGTGATGGAGGGATTTACGCGCGGCACAATTTAAAATTGCGACTTACCGCTGCAGCATCGCGTAAGCATGAATCAAAACAAATGATTCAGGTTTTGGCGATCTCGGCCACGATCCAGTGGTAAAGCCTTTCGGTACCTTCGCGCAGGGTCATCTTGGGGTTCCAGCCAATTTTTTCCAATGCCAACCTGTTGTCCGAATTGCGGCCACGCACGCCTTGTGGACCTGGAATATTGTTGATTTTCAACGACTTTCCCGCGATATCAGCTATCATTCCGGCGTAGTCGTTGATGGAAATCATCTCCTCGGAACCGATGTTTACGGGACCGATAAACGTGCTATGCATGAGTGCGCGCACACCATCAAGGCAGTCGTCGATGTAGAGAAACGAACGCGTTTGAAGGCCATCGCCCCAGATTTCGATTTGATCTTTGCCTGCGGCGAC
This sequence comes from Bacteroidota bacterium, assembly GCA_016718825.1. Lineage (NCBI taxonomy): Bacteria > Pseudomonadati > Bacteroidota > Bacteroidota bacterium. Next base: position 66,132 of record JADKCL010000073.1, read on the forward strand.
CTTGCGACAAAGCGCGGCCGGTGCCTTTTCCTTTCCACCTTGCCAAGGGCCTTCTGGACCAAAAACATTGTGAAAACGTGCCAAACGGATGTTCAAACCATGGTTTTTGTGAAATGCCAAGTACAACCGCTCCGCAAAAAGCTTTTCCCAGCCATATTCACTATCGGGGTCGGCCGGGTAAGCAGAGTCTTCTGCGCATTTGGGATCGTCTGGGTTGAGCTGATTGTATTTGGGGTAAATGCAGGCGGATGACGAAAAAAACACCTTTCCCACACCGCGTTCCAAAGCCAATTCCACCGTGTGAAGATTGATCTGCGCCGAATTGTGCATCACAGCAGCATCATTGTCACCCGAAAACAGGTATCCCGCTCCGCCCATGTCGGCGGCGAGTTGGTACAATTCGTCGATTCCGCGGTCAATCACCTTGTCCACCAACGCCCGATCCCGCAGGTCTCCCACGACAAATTCGTCTGCGGCGGTTGCGGAAAATGCCGGTTGCTTCAAATCCACCCCTCTGACCCAATAGCCTTCTGCCTTGAGACGTCGCACCAAATGCGAGCCGATAAAACCACCGGCACCAAAAACGATTGCTTTTTTCATTCCATCCATCCGAGGGTCAAATTAGGCAATTTGGATTTACGAGCTCCACCTTCGAATCAAATCAATGAGTTTTTGATGGTAACTTTTGTTTCCGAAGTCGCGCCGCGCCCTTTCTGCCGCGTTTTGACCCAGGTTTTTGACCTGTTCCGGATCGGTGGCAAGCTGCAACATTGCGCCGGCAAAGCCTTCCACATCGCCGGGCTGGACCAGCAAGCCTGTCACTTGATCGGTCACGACCGCTTCAATCCCGCCATGGCGGGTGGTCACCACAGGCCTACCGGCCATCGCGGCCTCCAAAATCGCGAGTGGCGTACCCTCCGAGTCGCCCGAAGCCGGACTTTGAGAAGGCAACAGCAAGACATGACAACGGGAAATGAACTGCGCAACCGCATTCGGAGGCAAAATGCCCAAGAATTCAATGGCATGCGTCAAGCCCAATTGCTTTGCCAATGCCTTGGATGCTTCCAGCAATTCGCCATCGCCCACACAACGCAGGCGCACTTCGGGTAGTTGCGCATGCACACGTGCAAAAGCTTCGATCAACAATAAAGGCGACTTTTTCTCCACAAAGCGCCCCACAAACCCGAATTGCATTGGCCCATCGGGCATGGGTTGTTGCATAAAACGGGATTCCTCGACACCATATATATATGTGTGCACTTTTTCGGGAGGAGCGCCGAGGGAAATCAGCTGACATTGCATGTTTTCGGAGACTGCGATGACTGCCTTGCAGGCAGCAAACAATGCCGGGTATTCTCGGCCATAGCTTCCAAAATATCGGAACGATAGGCGTCATATCCATGAAAATGAACGATAAGGGGTAGCTTCAAGACTTTGGAAACCGGAAGCATGGCCACGCCGGAGGGGCCGTAATTGGCCAAAATCAAATCAACCTTGTGGTCGCGAAGCCAAGTTCGGAGGTTGTATTCCTGCTTTTCCTGCTCGTTTTGGGGCTTTTTTACCCAAAACCCGGCCTTCGCAGCTGGAATTTCCGATCCTTCTCTTCGCCAATCATGGGTGAAATGGGTTGGCAGATAGCCGCCATAGAGCAAGGTTTTTCGCCCGGGCAAGGCATCAAACGCATTCTGGATAAACGTCTCCGAATACTTGTCCCGATTGATCGAAACGACTGCGATATGGGGTTCCTTGCTGCTCATAAAGGCTTTCGAATCCAAGCAAATACGCGCCGTTTGGTCTCCGAAAGCGCACTTTTGAACAGAATGACATGAAAAACGGCAAGAAAAATCATCCGCCAATCTTGAAAGCAAAGGGAAATCAAGACGAGCAGCGGGAAATACGGTATGTAGAAGTCGTCCAGATAACCGTAAAGCCATTGCCGCAGTTCGCGGTGAGGGCCTTGTTTGGGAAATTGCCAGAGCAAATACAAGGGCCAACCGAGTAAGGGAAGCCATGTCACAGGCGTCAATGCACCTAAAAACAGGAGCCAAGTCAGCAATTCCAAGGGAACGAAAACTTGGGACAGCAAGTGATTCACCCGCAGCTCACCATATTGGGTCACAAACGTACGAATGCCGGAAATACGGTCATTTTTGGCATCCTTGAGCTGATGCAGCAGGATGTTGCGCAATCCGAGGAAGAATTGCCAAGCTACCAAGGCCGGCACGAATACGGGCATCGTTGCGTTTTCGGCCTTTGATAAAGCCAAAAAAGTCAGGCTAGCCAACAGCGCAGGATTGGCATGCGCATACAAGGAATCCGTGATGACGCCGAGCAATCCCCGCTCCTTCAACCGAAAAGGCGGAAGCACATACAGCACAAATAGCAGGAACTCCAGCACCAAAAGGATACCTGTCAATGTGGTAACGGGAAAATAAACCAGCCAAGGAACGATGGCCAAGCCAAGAAAAAGCAACAACAGACCCGAAATTTGAATGCTGCTTAGGCCTATCAGCAAATTCGATTTTCCCGCCTTGGCATCTGCCTTCCGATCTCCGAGGTCATTGCTCAAATATCCAAAACCGGCAATGCCTATAATCGTGCAAAGCGACCATCCAAAAGCAAAAAGGGCATCCAGAAAGGCGAACTTCTGCCAAGCCAAAATGAGATAAGTCACCGCTACGAGCACCGGAGCCTTGTAATTCCATGGATTGCTCAAGCGGAGCCGCTTGGCAAACAAATCGTAGATGACCGAAAAAGTACCCAATGATGCCGAATTTGGTGGAATTTACGAGGAATCTCGGGAATGTTGGAGACCTGGGTTGAATGAAGTGCGCTTGGTTCTGAGCGAATTTCTGTTGCGTGATTTCGCCCCGATTTGGCGACACCCCAACCAAGAATGCCGAAACGCGCACAAAACTCCTTGCAGTCTGCACCAAACTTCGTATTTTTCGGAATGATGATTGCGGAAAACACCTATACTTTGTCAGCCGAGATTGCCAATTGGCAGCCTTTGCCGCCCATGATTGTGCGCGATGCCGAACTGACGGCCGAAATCGCTTCTGAAGGATTTGCTGTCAGGTCCTTTTTGAATTCCGAAGCATTGACCGCCCTACGGGAGATTTATGCCCGTGAGCATGCCATCGCCAATGAGGAAGGTGGCATGTTTTATTCGCTGTATTCTCAAAACTTGGAATACCGCGAACGCATTGACAAAGAGGTCGGTGCGGTAATGAAACCTTACTTGGAGGCATTTTTCCATTCTTATAAAACGGTGCTTCACGGTTTCATTGTCAAAGTTCCCGGTCCCAAAAGCGGATTTGTGATTCATCAAGACACCACAGGATTGGACGAATTCAAATTTTCCTCCTTGAGTGTCTGGATTCCACTCTATGACATTGGTCCTGAGGACGGTGCGATGTGTTTGGTGCGCCGCAGCCACAAGATGGGCTATCCTTACCGCGGCATTTCCTTTGCATTTCCTTTTGACAAAATTCATGGCACTGTGAAACGCTATTTGGAGCCTGTGTACATGAAGGCAGGGGAAGCGATCATTTTTGACCAACGCACATTCCACGCCTCCTTGCCTAATCGCTCTGAAAAAAATCGAATCGTGGCCGTCGCTGGATTGTTTCCAGAAGCTGCCGAATTCCAGATATCGTATCAAGAAAGCCCTGAAGCGCCGGTTGAAATTTACCGGCAAGCCGACGATTTTATCTTGAAGTATCCACGCTTCATGCACGACTGCCGCAGCAGACCGATTGCAGGCGAAAAAATCCGGGAGGTAGAATTCACCGTTCCACTTTGGACGCCGGAGGAATTTGTCGCAAAGGCGGAAGCCGCTGGTTTGCAGCCGCTTGACCTCGTTGGCCGCGACGACCGCTTGGGTTGCAACCCGATGCCGGAACCCGATGGCGTTGAACGCGAACCACTTGCACCTTTGGTGAAGCCCAAGCCGGTGGAAGAAGTTCAGAATTCCGCCCCGCATCGGCGCCCTCCAACAACGGTGGTGGATGGCTGAAACGCATTTTTGGCTAAGGATTCATGGAAAATCTCTTCCAACGACAAGAATTTCAGTCCCAACTGGACAAGGATGGATGTGTTGTGGTTCCTTTTTTGGAGCCGGATGAACTCGCGGAACTGCGGGAATTTTACTACAGCCGACATCCAGACGGAATGGCGCCGCAGATGCGCGACGGCATCCACATGACCATTTGGTGCAGCGACCGACCTTATAAAGATGAAATCCGCGAAGGGTTGAAGCAGATTCTCGGTGCGGCTTCACGGCGCTTGTACCAGAATTTCAGGCTTTTGAGCCCTGTGTTCATTGTCAAGCGCAAGGGTGCCGACACCACCTTTCCGATCCATCAGGACTGGAATGTCGTCGACGAAACAAAGCATCGCGCCTTTAATATGTGGATTCCACTCCATGACGTGGACGAAAGCAATGGCGCATTGTGGATTGTGAAGGGCAGCCATAAATTCCCGAACCATGTCCGCGGTCCCGGCTATCTTTTTCCGCGGATGTACCATCTGGAAAGCCATATTCGTCCATTTATGGAGCCGATGGCGATGAAAGCGGGTAATGCCTTGATTTTTTATCACCGCGTAATTCACGGATCTCCCCCCAATCAGACGGACAGTCCACGTGTCGTCGTCGCGATGTCGGTGTTGCCCGAACAGGTGCCGCTGCATATTTACTTTCAAAAAGACGCCGAAAGTCAGCTCGAGGTCTACCATCCGCACGACGAATTCATCTACGAATTTGAAAATGTGCGGGATCAAACGGCATTCAAGCCGCCTTCAGGTGCGCCGTTGTCGATTGAAAAGCCGTTCCAACAATTTGAGTTTACGGCCGAATGGTTTGACAGGTACCATGCTGGAAAACCCAAATTAGGCTTTTGGGAACGGCTTTTCGGGAAGAAGGCCGTTGGGGTTTGAGTTGTTTTCAGAGCCGGAGGCTGGGGCAGGGTGCGCTTTTGGCCGGAGGCCAACGCGTCACCATTCAAAGCTCTGCTTCTGATTTTCCCGTGAACCTTCAAATAATAAAGGTTCTGCAGGAAATATCGGCTGTTGCCAATGCTCAAATCATGCCAAGGTTTGATGCAGATCAATTCGAAGAAATCGACGGGGAAAAGGTATTCTTGGAGGTTGTCGATGCGATGAATGCCCGTCAATTCTTGGAAATCGTTGGAAATTGTCAGGTTTTCAAAGTCTTCCAGGGGTATGTCGATGGTCTTCAGCGCCGATAGAATATAACCCTTTTTGCGTACCGCAGTCAGCACCTCGTTCAAATCCCCGACATGGTAGCGATAGGCTTCGTTGATGCGCTCGACGTTTTTCTTGATCTCTTCGGCGTGGCTTGCGATGGCAGGTTCCTTGATAAACAGATCCTTGATGTAGAGCATTCCTCCCGGCTTGAGCATTTCCCAAGCAGAGGCGATCGCTGCAACCTTGTCTGCGGAATGGCCAAAAGACTCAAGAAAGTAGACGACATCGTATTCGCCTGAGGGAAAATAGGCGGACAATTGATGGTAATCGCCTTGTTGCACACGGATTTTCCCTTCCAGTCCTGCGGCGATAATCCGTTGGCTTGCCTCCTTTTGTTGGACGGAGGATGCGGTGATCGCATCAACGGTCACGTCATGGTTCTTGGCAAAAAACATTGCGGGCCCGCAAACGCCACAGCCGGCATCCAAAATCTTCATGCCGGGCTTAAGCTGCATGACATTCGCTTGGTAGCCCAGCAAATTGCTCAAATCTCGGGTTCTAAACGCTTGAATGACATCGCCATAAACCTTGAGAAAGGCATCTGTCGTCTCATCGTAAAATTCGCCAACTGCTTGTGCATGCGCTGCCGCATTTGGTTTGGGCGTGCTGTTTGAATCCTTTGCAGCGAGGTCCAATTTGCGTTGCGCCTTGAGTCGCGGACCATTGACAAGGTAAAAAGCCCCCCAAACCATTCCGGTGGAGACTGTGCAAGCGAGCAAAACAAGCAATTCCATAGCAAGGATGATTGAAGGTCACGACCAGTGGTACACAGTCTTTTTGTCGTAGGAATAGGCTGCAAATCCGCCAAGGGTAATGCGTTCCCGCTCGCCCAAAACCGGCTCCACACGGTGCCAAATTTGTCCGGCGGCAAAAATTACGAGATCGCCTACTTCAGGATTCAGAATTTGCGCAAGATCGGCAGAGGCCGTATGGAATGAAATTTCCGGCAACATGACATGGACATTTTCGGAAAGTGATGATTTTGTTTGCCCTTCTTCCCATTCCAAATCAAACAGGCAAACCTCCCCTCCTGCTTGCGGTGCTTGAATGAAAAAGAAAAAACTCAACTGATCAAAGACATCGACTTGACCTTCGAGGTGCTCATAAAAATGTTGGTGAACGGTTTGAAGATAGTTCCCGCATTGCAAAGTAATTTGTCCTTGACCACCACCAAAAAACGAACGCAAGGTCATACCAGCATATTCGCCTTTGGATCCTAATCCTTTGGGAATCTCGACGTTACATCCACCTGCGAGCGCACGAAGCCATTTATGGGTCAGCCCTCTGATATCAACGGAAAGAAGGTTGGAATATTCATTTGCAAGTTGGGCGCAACGCTCAAAATAGGCGCCAAGTACCTGTTTGCGCTGCCCGGCGCCGCAATTTGCAACCTCTTCCGCCAATTTGTAAAAGATCGGAGGAAAGGTCCATCCTCCGGTTACACTTGAACGCTCAGTTGTCGGCAGTTTGGTCGCTCCCTCTGCGAGACACTTACAAGTCTCTGCGTCGAGTGCCCCTCGCACGATGAGGCAGTCATATTTACGCTTGAACAAGTCCCAAATCGCATTTTCATAGCCAGACAAATCAGCCGCATCGATTTCGCGACAATCGTAAATATCCACTCCTCCAATCCTTGACGGCTTCTGCCCGCCGTTGGTATCGTCCATGTCTTCGTCCTTTTCTTGAAAATAAAGATAAGTCTTCAATTCCGGTTTCAAACCCTACATCCCAAATTCCCAGCATTTTTCCTTCAAACTGCCCTTCCCAATCTGCTGCGACTTCTGCAAATTTGCATTGCTCCCAAGACAATCTGCATTGGGATCACTATATTGCAATGAATTTCATCAACATAGAAAAAATGCGGAAGTTTCTGCTGACAGCTCTTGTCTTGATTCCCACCCTTTTGCTCTCGCAAAAGGTCGTCAAAATCGAAGGTGGCGTTGATCGTTCGCCGACCTCTACGCCCACGATGCGCCTCAACAGCCTCTTTTTAGGCGATGACCAATCGGTCACCATGCCTGTAAAAGACAGCAAGTTTGCGACCGAATTGAAAGTCGAATCGCCGATGGAAGCCAAGTTTTCCGTCAATGGTGCGCTTTTCCCGGTTTGGCTCGAACCGGGTACAGACCTGCGCATCGATGTCAGAACCACCAAAGAAAACAAAACAGAACTCGTTTGCTCCGGCAAAACCGGGCCTGAAAGCAATTTCCTCGGTCGTTTCCAGACCTTATTTGGCAAACATTATTTGGCCGATTCCATGAACAAGATGCTGCTCGACAGCACCATCGATGTTTTGGAATTGAATCTCTTTGAATATCGCAAACAGGAGACGGCATTCTGGGAAGCTGAGGTCAAAGGAAACACCTTCAGCCCGGCATTTGTGGCCTACATGAAGGCTCAAATTCAGTACAACTATGATCGTTGGCTCGCAGCTTTTCCGATTGTGCGTGCCAATGCAGATACTAAAATTCTCGAGGTGAAGCCGCTTCCACGCACGATTGAGAAGGGTTTCAGTGCCGCTGCTATCAAGAATGTCGCTTCGCTGAACAGCCTCGCATACAGGGAGTTTACCTATTACTACATCACCTACACGGTTTCCAAAGACAATGGGTTCAAGAAGTTCACTGACTCGAACATCGCATTGAACAAAAAGCATCCGGTTGCGGTCAAGAACCTTACCGGTCAGGCCCTCAACTGGTACACAACCCGCATCACAGCGGAATTGCTTCCAGGTTTGGCGCCAGGATCAGTGGATCGAATGAAGGACCTGGTGAAAAAAGGTACCATGGGCGATGTGTACGGGAAATACCTGGACCGTCAGATCTCTAAAGTAAATGCGGAGAAGGCCAATCAAGCCAAAAAAGGCGAAGCGGACAAAGCATTGGCTGGCGAAAAATATCCTGTGAAAATGGTCGACTTGAACGGCAAGCCGGTCAAAATGAGCGATTTCAAAGGCAAAGTCGTTTATGTGGACTTCTGGGCAAGCTGGTGCGGCCCATGTCGCAAAGAAATGCCCAATTCAAAGGCACTGCACGAGCGCTTGGCCAAGCAGCTCGACGAAAAATCAATGAAAGACATCGTTTTCCTCTACGTATCGATTGACCGCACCGAGGAGCCTTGGCGCAAGGCCATTACCGATATGCAACTCGAAGGCACACAGGCCTTCAGCTCTGCTGAGTGGCAAGACGGCGTTGGCAATTTCTTCCAAGTTGCCAGCATCCCGCGTTACATGGTCATGAATAAGGCCGGCGAAATTGTGAACATGAATGCCAGCCGTCCAGGCGATCCTGCAACAGAATCCATGTTGCTCGATTTGGTCAAAAAGTAAGTTCCGCCTAAAAAATAGCATTCGGCGAAGCAGCCTCCCTCGGGAACCGCTTCGCCGAATTTGTTTTATGGGGATTGCCTCATTGACCGGTGTTGCTTCCGCGCACAATTCCTCACGAACAATGTACTCAGAAGGAAGTCATTCTTGTCACTCAGAGCGTAAGTCCTATGACACTCAGCGCAGCCCTACTTGTCACTCAGCGCAGCCCTACTTGTCACTCAGAGCGCAGCGATGAGTCTGAAAACGGAGAAAAAATCAACACTGAAAAATATCCTTTGCTACCAGATCCGAAGATGCATCACTTCGTTCTGCATGACAATGCCGCTCTGTACTCTGTACTCTGTACTCTGTACTCTGTACTCTGTACTCTGAACCCTGAACTCTGAACCCTGAACTACTCAATCACCAGTTTCCCAACCTGTTCGGCTTTGCCTTTGAGGCGATAGAAGTAGATGCCAGCGCCAAGGTCGCCGCGTTCGATTTCGAGGCTATTGCTGCGCACTTGCCCGTAGTCACGCACGACGCGGCCTTGCATATCCAGAATCTCCAAGGTGAATTTCTCCTTGGCAAACATGTCAAATTCCAAGGTGGTACGCTTGGAGAATGGATTGGGGAATACGCGCACATGGTAAACGTCCGCGATGTCAGCGACTGCAACCGACGTGATACAGCTTCCGTCAATGGTCGAAATCACACCTTCGTATTCGCTATTCAAGACGTCTACAATTTGATCGATGCAGATGAGTCCCCCCGTGACAGAGGCAAATTCCAAGCGACACAAGTTGCGCCAAACCACGCTTTTTCCAATTGCACTGTCCTGCATCGTCAGCGAAATGACCGTTCCGCTGGAATTGACCTGGACGGTATTGGGATATTCGATGCTGGGAATGAGATTCGAAGCTGCAACCAGATTCAAACCACTGACTTCAAACTGATAGGCGGCAACGCGGCAATCGGGATTCAGGATTTCGACGTCCACCGTGCGGTTGTTGTAGTCGATCGCACCCAGACGTAGGCTGACGCTGTCATTGATATTGACCACGTTGGAGGGCAAATCGCTGCAATAGTCATGGATGCCGCCGCCTGTCACCAGGAATCCGTCACCGCGCAATGCGCAGGCATTGATCAATGCGGCATCGAAAACCGAAATTTCGCCGTCACCGTTCAAGTCCGTGCAATTGGTGAGCACAGGCGTATTGGAAAGGATATCATTCACGTACGTCGTTCCGTCCAACACTTGCTGAGCCTGATTGTTGTCGACGTCGCCACGCAGCGCAGTTCCGTCGCAGACGCCGGCACAATCCAAAACTGCTCCGCCAAATACGACGCCGTTGCAATCCACCAGCGGTTGGCAATTCGGATCCAAGGTAAACGAATGGTTGTGCCCGCCAGGAACCGGATCCTTGACCAAGTTGAAGCAAACTTGGGCCCAGTTATTGTCAAAATCCTTTTCCACACGACCCAAGGCGTCGGGCAATTGATTCCAGTTTACGCGCACCACGAGCGTGTACCGCCCGCTGGGAACGGTCGTGATATCAATCCATTGGCATTGAAGGCCAGCATCATAGATATCTCCGCAACCCGTTGAAATCCCCATGTTTCCGCAGCCATATTGGGCAGTTCCACCTCCGGAGCATTCCAAATCCAGCACACAGAAGCCATTTTTGAACCCGATGGGCAGGGGTTGTGCGAGCGAATCATACAACACATATTCAGCGTAGCCCGCAAAATGCCAGTGCCCGTGACAGACGTCAAACTGAAACATCTGCGGATTGGCATTGGGTTCGCCGATGTAATAATCCTGCGTACCAATGTTTTTGATGTGGGTGGTAAAACGCATCAAATCACGGGTGCCATAACCCGTCAAGCAGCCTTCATTGACCAAGCAAGGATCGACCTGAGTCAAAATGTCGAGTTGCAGGGAGCCTTCGATGGCGGATTGAATCACGGTCAAGTCAGGACCATCGGGGCAGAGCGTATCTCCGGGATAGTAGCATGTATCAGAAACGGTCGCCAATGGATTGTAATTGCAGGCATTGGGGTCAGTACAACCGACGACAGGGCCCAAATAGGTCAGGGACCAGTTGATCGGACCCGTGCAATTGCTGCCTTGATCCCCGATTCTAATCCAATAAGGTGTGCCGCCGGCAAAATGTCCCGTGACGCGTGCCTGCAACGCACAATCGTTGTCGTTGTAATAGGCAGTGCCTTGGTTGGTATTGTCCCATTGCAAGCCGACACAGTGGTCGTACACCCAAATCACCGTGTTACAGGAATTGTTGCCGCAGGTACTGATTTCGTAGGTTCCGGTCGAATCGGGAATCCAGAGATACCAAAAATTCCGGTGACTTGCCGAATAGGTTCCCGTGGTGACAGTATCCGCAAAGGAGCAGTCAGATCCGGGAGCGCAGTTGCCAAACATGGTCGATTCTTCGAATGAAAAGTTTCCGCCAGAAGCCACCTGCGTGCCGCCGTAGGTCACAGAATAGGAACCCGTGCCAAACGAACAACAGATGCCATCGCCATAGCTGTCAAAAATCGTGAACCGCAAGCAGGCGCCTGTATCCACGCAAAGCGTATCGCCCAAAGCATTGACGCCTGAGCCGAGCAGGGTATTGTTGCCATCACGCAACTCCCAAGTCGTTTCGGTGGGAAATTGATCCGGCACAATCGTCACCGCTACTTCAATCTGTGAATTGGAGCATTGGGCAAGGGCCATTTCCGCTGAAAAAATGAAGAAAGTGAGGAGCAAGTACTTCAAAAAGGGCGTCTTTAACATATTCGAAGGGGGCTGGAAACGATAAATGAAACACATACCTATTCTAAAGGTAAGGATCGGTTTCGAATGTTCAAGGTTGGAATCCGACAAATGCATGAGAAAATGAGGTCGAATCCCTGTTTCAGGAAGCAGGAAGGACAAAGGCTTTGCCCCGCACATCGATATAGAAAAATTCAGCGGGATTGGTGGCACTCCAAACCCGCGCCAAGCCATCTGCAAAACAATGTACGGCTGAATATTGGCATGGAATTGCAAGCTTTCCTCGGCGATCGCAAAATCCCCAGAGATTGTCCCGCATGACGGCAATCAATTCACCTTGCTCACAATTCGTACTGACCCAATTCTTTTGAATACTGCCGATCCAATCGGCTCCACAGCCAAAGCGGTTGCCCTTCTGATCCACAAAACAGTGTTTCCCCCGTTGCGAAAGCGTTGTAAATCCGATATTTCCGAGGGAATCCCTTTTGAGACGCGCTTCCGTTTGATTGCGCAGCATCGGCGGCACGATCCAATGCCCGCGACGGTCAATGACCCCGAATCGCATTTCCCGCACAACCGAATTGTTGCTCATCATCTTATTCCCGACGATGGCAAATCCCTTTTGAAAGGGTTCCGCACGATCAAAACGGAGTTGAATTCGGAGTTGGCCTTCCGCATTGGCATAGCCAAAACGCACACCTCCGCCCGGGGCGAGCTGACAAATGGGAATCAAGCCTTCTGCCATGGCGCCCGGCGCTTGAATGCCATCTGACAATGAAAAATCAACTTCGCCGTTTCGTTGCATTAAAACCCAAGCTCCAGCGCGGTTCACGGACACCCTTCCTTGGAAAAATCCGCCCTCTTGAACCGATTCGTAGATAAATGGCAGCACCTCATGGCCAAAACCGTCAATAAATCCCCAGCGATTCTTGACTTTCGCCGCTACAAGCCCTTCGCTCATACCTTGCAATTGGTCAAATTCGCAGGCGATGCGCAAATGGCCCTCGGCGTCAATCATTCCAAATTGCCGGGCGCGCTCCACCACAGCAAAGCCATCTTGAAAAACGCCGACATTTTCAAAAATTGCTGGCATACAAAGGTCGCCGCACACATTGTAGAGTCCCAACCGACCATTTTCCCGAACTGCAAACAACTCCGTAAAATTCCCTTGATCATCACGCAACTGACTCACCTGCTCATAGTTACAAGGGATGATCAGCAAACCCTCCGGGTTGGCAAGCCCCTTTTTCCCACCTTGGTCCAACAGGAAATAGCCACTCTTCAGTTCATAAACAGCATCCAAATTGTATTCCGTCAGTTGACAACCTTCATAGTCTGCCAAAGCGAATTTCTTCCCTTTTCTGAGGTGCAAAAGCCTCCCTGTGACAATTTGATCCTGTTCAGGCGCAATGATCCAATTGCCCTCGGTGTTGATCAAACCATATTGATTGCCTTGTCGGACGACAGCCCGGCCATTGACAAAAGGCATCGCGTCCTGGAAACTTGCGGGAATCAGCACCTTCATTTGGGCATCACAATAGCCAAAACGATCCCCGATTCTCACGGGAATCCTTTCCGGCAAATCTGCCTTTGCCGTAAGAGAAAACAAGATTCCTAGACCAAGGAAAATAAAACGCAGACGCATGGACAACAATCAATCGAAACACGGAAAATTAACCCAATGCCCGTCATTTAGCAAAATTTTCATTCGTGAACGTGCAAGAATTCCAATGATTCCTTGCCTGCGTCAGACATGTTGCCAACCGGCAAAGATTTTCACAATCAGCTTGTAAGCAAACCTTTGATTTCATACTTTTGAAACGGGATATTTCAATTTTCATATTATTTTTTAGATTCCTGAGCGATGAATAGCCATTTGATGATTGTTTTTGCCATCCCCTTTTTCTTGCTTTTGATGGGCCTGGAGGCACTGTGGGGTTATGCCAAGGACAAACACATTTATCGCCTCAACGACACGCTATCCAACCTGATGATCGGAATTGGAAACCAAGCCTTTAACCTGATTTGGAAGGCAGGAATCCTGGGAATCTACGTTTGGATGTTTAACCACATTTCGCTTTTTCAGCAACCCAAAACACTTTGGTCGTTTTTCCTTTGCCTCGTTGCCTTTGACTTTTTGTTTTATTGGGCGCATCGTTGGGGCCATGAAGTCAACCTGTTTTGGGGAGCGCATATGGTTCATCACAGCAGCGAAGAATACAATTTGAGCGTTGCCTTGCGGCAGTCGTGGTTTCACAACGTCCTCGCATTTTTTGTATTCCTGCCCTTGCCAATCCTGGGTTTTGATCCGGTCATCTTTGGCGCAGCGGCTGGAATAGACACCTTGTATCAGTTTTGGATTCATACAAAATCGATCGGAAAATTGCCGCGATGGATCGAATGGATTTTTAATACGCCCTCCCACCATCGCGTACATCATGGCCGTAACCCAAAGTACATCGACAAAAACCATGCTGGCGTATTGATCATCTGGGACCGCATGTTTGGCACCTTCCAAGCTGAGGAAGAGGAAGTTGTCTATGGCATCACGACGCCGCTCAAAAGCTGGAATCCCATGTGGGCAAACCTACACTACTATGTAGATCTTTTTCATCTTGGGAAATCCTTTGGTAAATGGTCAGATAGATTCCGCCTGATTTTCGCGCGACCAGGTTGGAAACCAAAGGAAATGGGCGGATACCAATCCACCGCTCCACTTGAAAAACAGGACTTGGTACACTACAACGCAAGCAATACCAAATCATTCGTCGCCTACGTGGTAGCACAGTTTGCGTTGATGATGGTCGGATTGGTTCAATTGATGATTCACTTCCAGGAACTTACCCTGTTTTACAAACTTGGATTCCTCACGGTCATTATCGTGACAGGGATGATCTGCGGGGCCATTTTGGAGAACCGGAAATGGGTGTTGATTGCGGAGTATTTCCGGCTTGCAGTGGTGATTGCCCTGCTGAATGCGGTGTACTTTGAGCTTTACACCGAATGGTTTTTGTTTATGGTGATCGGCTCGGGGGTAGGATTTGTGGTATTCAACCTCTGGTTTACCTTGGGATGGATTTTTCAACGCAGGGAAATGCAACTTGCTACAGGTGGCGGCGGCAAATAGCAAGGCAAAATGTGAATAAATCCCGAATCGCAACGCCAAATATGAACGAATTGCATGCCGAATTGGGCCGATTTAGGCCAATAACGCTGTAATGTGCCTCAAAAAATGGTCAAAAATCAACAAATGTTTAATTTCTGCGAAAAGTTGATTTCGTGGAAAAACTAAGGCGAGGATTGTGGAAATTTGCATTGGAATTCAGCTTCATACAGGATGTCAAAGGGTTCCAGCAAAATGTCATGGTGAAACCACGTAAATTCTTCAGCCTCTGTCTCTTCACCGTTTTTGCGTTGCTCGCGGGATATGCTCTGGCTCCGGCCCAGGGACTCGTGGTCAATGAAGTTTCCAATGGTCCGGCAGGTGCGCAAGAATACTTTGAGCTCGTGGTCGTGGGACCATCTACCAATCTGAACTGTGGCCCAGTTGACCTTAGAGGCTGGATTATCGATGACAACAACGGCGATTTCTCCTGCGGTGCCTGTGCGGGAACCGGGATCGCGGCGGGCCATTACCGCTTTGGTTTGAATCCTGTTTGGGCCGCTATTCCCACTGGATCGATCATTGTGCTTTACGATCCAGCTGTCAAAAATCCGAAAGTGCCTGCCGATGACCCCAATGATACGAGCCCTGCCGACGGTGTCTATATTCTGCCGACTTCACATGCTACATTGGATGGAAGCACCACGCCTTGCGCAGGAGGCAACATACCCTTACCACTCGGCGCATGCGGTTCGTGCACAGGCAACGCAACCTATATCGGAGCCTGTTACACAAGCGGATTTGCCGGCACCAACGCAGGTTTGCGCAACACCGGAGATGCTGCGCAAAGCCGTAGACCCGATGGCACATATTTTCATGGAATCAGTTACGGAGATGCACCTTCACTCATCAATGGCGGTCCCGACGGTTTGTTTTTCCCCATTGTCGGCACCACCAGGTACTTCGAATTTCTGAATACCACCAACGACGATTTCAGAAGCATTTCCAACTTTGGTTCCGGAACTGTTGCTTCCAATGGCGAGACTCCGGGATTGGCCAATTCGGTTGCAAACGCAGCTTGGATTGCCTTTCTCCAATCTCCATGCCTACTCCCAGTCACTTATTTGCGTCCACTTGAAGGCAATGCAGAAAATGACAGAAACGTATTGACTTGGACCACGGCAACCGAAATCAACAGCGCCTATTTTGACATCGAGCGCACAGCAGATCTTTCGGAAGAATTTGTGTCCATCGGATCCGTCAATGCAATAGGCAGCCAAGAAAGTCCGGCATCTTATCGGTATTTCGATATGAATCCGGGACGCGGAAAGCATTGGTATCGGCTCAAGCAGGTGGACGCCAACGGGCAATACCTCCACTCCAATGTGGTGGAACTCACTAACGCCAACGGAATCGAAAACGCATTGGAAGTTTGGCCAAATCCCGCCGCAGACCAACTTCATATTCGCGTGAATGCGATCAATGCCAATGGATTGCAATTAAGCGATGCGCTCGGGCGTCTGGTTTGGCAACCTTCCACGGAATTCAATAACACGATTTTTGAAACCTCAGTCGACATTCAAGACTTGCCGCAAGGAAATTATTTCCTTCAATTGCGTACCGCAAATGGAATCATGACCAAAAAAGTATCGGTCATTCATCCATAAGACCGAACGAAGGGTTGTGAATCATCCGCTTTGTACCGATGGAATGCGCACGTTAGCAATATCCACAAAGCATTCCAAGCTAGCGTGCATCGTCCTCATTGACAGCCTGTACCGTCTTGCGCAGCAGTTGGGTATGGTGCCAACTTTGCATCGTTTCCCGGTATAAAAATTGACGTAGGATTTCTCCCAATGCAAAAATGGACGTTGCGGCAACATCCGCCACCCACATTCGTCCAAAAGCCTCAACGAACCCAATTGGCCCAAAATCAATCGGAGCTCTTTTGGCCACGACCCAAAACAATACGCATTCCAGCAATACAAAAAGCGTGTAAAACATCAGAATGACCATGAGCAACGTCAGGAAACGAAAGCCAAGAATATTTTGCGCTGACAGTGTAGCTGCGAGAATTTGCGCCTTTCGCACAATCCATTCCCCAATCAACAAGACAAAAACCAACCACAAAATTAGCGGCAAATAGCCGCCTGAAGAACTCGACAAGGTCGACCATCTGGAACCGATTTCAGCGAACCAACCTTGGGGTTCAAATACAAAAAAGTAAATGCCGACGAGGACAGCCTGCACCATGAGATGAGGCCAAATCGTAAACGGAAATGCTATTTCGGGGTGCTTACGCATTCCTACAAATGAACAAAAAGATTCGAGATTCTCGTCATCGCATGCTCAAAATCGCCCCAAAAACGAGTAGCTTATTGCCTTGAGCGGATTTCTTGTTAACTTTGCAACACTAAAAAATTGTATGAAAATCGTATCTCATAAGACCATAGACACAACCATCTCCGAAATGGACGCCATGAAGGAGGAAGCGATTTCCAAGCTTGTTCAATCATTTGCAGATGAACAGCCGGGAATTATGGCTTTTATCATGGCACAGGAAGAGGACTTCAGTGACGATGATTTCAATTCGTTGATAGATTTGACTTTGCTGATCTTCCTTTGCTTCAAAAACGAATGCGGAAAAATTCGCACGTTGACCATCGAGGAAGTCGAGGCAATGGACGACAAGCAGCTTGCTCACTTGGATTATCTCGAATCCCTGAGCGAAGTTGATTTGGAGATCGAAATGGCCAATACGATCCAAAACTCCAAGCAGCCATTTATTCTGGAATATATCACCGAAGAGTTGTCGATACGTGAAGAAGAAGGCGAATTTGACGATGAATCAGGTGCTGCCTATTTCTTCCCGACGCTTCAGCTGGTGATCGAAATGCTCGATTCAGCCGCAAATGCTGGATTCATGAAGGTTGTCTGAGCGCATCAGCAAGGAATTGCCGCGACATACAATGGCTGATGCAACTTCATCTGAGGAATTGTTTGAGACGATCGTCTCAAAATTAATGGCAGAAGACTTTGCGATCGTCGATGACTTTTTGGACGAATCAGCATGCCGCGTATTACTTGAATGCTTGGTTGGTCGACAGAAAATTGGGCAATTCAGGCAAGCGGGTATTGGTCGCGGCGCTGAATTCGCACAGCAACAGACCATCCGAGGAGATGAAATTCTTTGGTTGGAAAAGGAGGATTCGGACCCCGTCATCCAGCAATTCATGGAGCGGATGGAAAGCCTCATCGCCTATTGTAACCGCACCTGTTTCACTGGAATTCGAGACATGGAGGCGCATTTTGCCGTTTATTCAGAAGGTGCCTATTACCATCGCCACCTGGATCAATTCCGCGGCAATGGGAACCGGAAATTTACATTCATTTTATACCTCAACTTTGATTGGCAACCCTCTCATGGAGGCTGTTTGCGGATGTATTTGCCTCAAGGGGACACGGAGATTGCCATGGATATCGCGCCACAAGCAGGAAGGCTTGTATGTTTTAAGAGCGATGCGATTCCGCACGAAGTGCTTCCTACGCACGCTTTGCGGTACAGCATTACGGGATGGTGGCTGGAACGCGAGAAGCAATTGAGCTTTTTAGGATAACCATTCGACCCTGTCGCAGCAACTTGTCAGGTGGTCGCAAGGAACTGCAACAAGCAGCTCAATTTAGCCAACAAACAACGCATAAGACAAATATAACTAGCAAGTGTATTGCCTTCAATGCGGCAATCCGAAATCCAATCCGGAAATTATTTGGAACACGGGAAACCGAATGAGTGAACGATACGCCGAAAAAGTGGCCAATTGAACGCAAATGCTGCAAAATTGAACTACTTCAGAATGCAATGACCACAAACAACAATTCCACCAAAATTAGCATTGAAGGATTTAAAATCTCATTTGCGCCAATCCTTCAACATCACTGTCGAAAATGGATCAATGACCTTCAATTTTGGATGATTTTGGAGTAAAAATCTTGTGCACGAGCCGAATAGGTCAATTTTTTCAGCGAATTATCCCCGTTATTGAAAAACAATTGTAGTTTTTTTTAGCCGACGCAATTGATTGCCAATCATTCAACAAAATCGGCCAAATTGACCCTAAAAAGGCCGAAAATGATCCTGATTGACAAATGAATCCGGAGCGAAATTCAACTTGGAATTCACACAATTTCAAACATTATTCAAGATTTGAACACAATTTCGCACTTCCCACGTTTTACATTAAAGACAACTATTGTAAATTCATGGCAAGATTCATCTCTCCAGATTTAGTTGGTAGTTATTATTATTGAAAAAAAATTCTTTTGAAATGAGCAACGATATCACGAAAGTACTCGAAGCGGAAGTAAAGCGCATCGCAGGCGAGATTCAAACACTTGAATCAAAAATCGCATCTTTGAAGGGCCAACAAGCTGCATTGAACAGCACGGTGGACTTCTATCGCGGAACAGGCAAGAAGGCCGCAGCAGCTCCTGTTGCTAAGCCAACTACCGGCGCCAAGCGCGGTCCAAAACCAGGCAGTGGAAAGCCAAAGGCTGTCGCCGTTGGCGAAAAGAAAAAGCCGGGCCGTCCAAAGAAGGTTGAAGCCGCAGCTCCTGTAGCTCCTGCAGCTCCTGCCGCACCGGTTGCTCCCGTAGCCGTTGCTGAAAAGAAAAAGCCAGGTCCAAAAGCTGGTGTAAAAGCTGCAGCCGTTGCTGCTCCTGCCAAAGTTGCCAAAGTTGCCGAGGCACCAAAGACCGCAGCAGCCGCAAAGCCTGCTGTGAAAGCACCCGCAGCAAAGCCTGCTGTCAAGGCACCTGCAGTTAAAGCAGCCGTGGCTGCTCCCGTTGCAAAGCCAGCTGTAAAAGCAGCTGACGCACCGAAGCCTGCAGTCGTGGCTGCCAAGCCAGCAAAAGCTCCAAAGGCTCCCGCAGCCCCAAAGGCAAAAGCTGTCGCCAAAGCCGGTAGCATCGCAGCGCGCACAGCTCCAAAAGCTGACGACAAAGCTGCTGTTGTTGCAGCCCCTGCTGCAAAGCCAGCTGTGAAAAAAGAGGAAAAGGCGGGCGCCAAGCCAACCGTTACCAAAAAAGCTGACAAAGGCCCACGCGGTCCGAAACCAGGCGTTTCGAAGGCTGATAAAGGTACTTCGCTCACCGCAAAGGTGCTCGAACTCTTCAAGCAACATGGTGAATTGGAGCCGATCGAAGTTGCCAAAGGCACAGGTGTCGGTGCTGAAAAATTCAATTCCGTGCGTAGCACAATCAACATCCTCTTCCTGAAAGGCACACTTGCCCGTCGCAAGAAGGATGGCAAAAGCAATACTTATTCTTATGCCGCCCCAGCGTGGTACAAAGAAAAAGGTATCGCTTTTGAGGTTGGCGGCAAATAAGGATTCATTTCCTGAACGTCACCTTGGATAACCAATTTAGACCCTGGGCTTGCCCGGGGTCTTTTTTTATGGCCCCATTCGGCAATTTGGCGACTGCGCTTTCCTTCGAAGATCAAGCTTAAAAAAGGCGATTAGTCGTGTTCAACCACCATGCAACCGGAAAATTGCATTCGGAGTATCCAATTCATTTGCGAACTGAGGATCGTTTCAGATGTTCCTGCCCTGCACCCTCCCGCAATGATTCCTGTCAGCCGTCAACCATTTTCAATCTTAACGGTTATCTTTGAGTATAATTCAAAAAGCTCATGGAAGTCTGGCGCAAGATTCTCTCCTACATCACCTTCAAAAAGCAGTCTGCCCCTGCCAATGGCTCGGATGGATTTAATCTGCGGGCGATGCACACGATCAACAAAATTTCGATTCTGATGTTTCTTGTCGGCTTGGTCGTCCTGATTATCAAAATGGCGACTTGATCCCGCAGGGAAAAGCAGAAATGGCCCAATCCGATATGCGTGGATTGGTTTTCTTTTCAAAAGTTGTCCCAACAAAAAAAGCCCCGAGGGGGCTTTTTCCGTTTATTTTGATCCTGGCAGAGCCAGAAATTCCACCAATCCTGTCAAGCTTGTGGCTTCGAACGATCCAGTGCAAGCGCCAAGAATCCCGAGAAGACGAATGTAGCCATCACGGCAAGAATCACGAGAATACTGCGCTTGGGGCGGTCTTTGTAACCACTGACGATGGGATATTCGGTCACCCAAAGCAAGCTTGGGAACTGTTTGATGTTCAGCTCGCGGGCCATTTGCTCACGGCGCAGGTCCTGAAAACGCAATTCCAAGGAATAAATGTACAATTCCATTGACTTGGCGTGATCGTACAATTCGTTGAATTTAGGCTCTGTGCGCATCTTTTGGGCCAAAATCTCGGAAACGGCCGGACCGGCATCGTCGATATGGTAGATATTGTAAAGCTGACGCAATTTGGAAAGCGAATCGTTGATGAGTTTGCGCTCGGCATCGACTTCGTTCAACTGTTCGATCGTGGCCGACAAACCCGTTTGCCGCGCAGAAACCCTTTCAAAAAAATTGCTGGCAAGCGCCAGTGCAGCATCGGCTTGATTTTTGGCATGTTGAGGATCACCGTCCCAGCATTCGATGGAAACGACGCTGTTGCTGGTGAAACTGACCTTCATATTACTCTTGAAGGCAGCCTCAAAGCGCTTGGCGCCCTCTTTTGATGCGCGATCAATACCATACCTTTCGTAGAGATTGAACTTCTTGTCGAGGCTGTCCATCACTTGCGGCGACTCCAGATAGGCCACGGTACGGTCAATATCCTCTTCATCTGCAGCATAAAAGCCTTTGTAGGCGATACCGTTGCCAAACACCATCGTGCTGAGCGAAGTAATTGACGGCGGCACAAAAGCAGCTGTGCTTTTGAATTCGTCCTGCATGCGTTGGGTCATCACAATCGAAATGACACCGGCTGCAACGCAGGCGGCCAAAATCCAAAGTTTCCAGCGCCAGAGCTTGCCTAGGCCAAATTTTACATTGTGTTCCATCGAAACGTTTTCCATCCAATTCTAGAGCCTGGGCTCGGTTTCCAAAAAGAGTCGCAATTTAGAAAATATATCCATTCACAAGAGGGTACGAAATTAGTACACTCCCGGCAAAAGGATGGGCAAAACTGTTTTCGATTGAAGGCATCCTTGATTAGCTTTGAGCAATGCCTGAAAGGTCCAACAATATCGAGCGTGTAAAGCAATTTTTGGCCAACTCCCTGGAGCAGGCCAAACCGTTGCTGAAGCATCTGCACCCTTCAGACATCGCTGCAATTCTTGAGGACGTCTCGCCCGAAACCCGCAAACGGATCATCCGGCTCCTGCCTGTGGAGACGGCCTCTGAGGCGATTGTGGAGATGGATGAAGAATCCCGCCCCGAGGAATTGTTGATGCAGCTCACGCCTAGTCAGGCCGCAAAAATCATCGAAGAACTTGATCCTGACGATGCTGCGGACCTTTTGGCCCAGATTCCGCTCAAAGATTTGCGGCAAATCATGGCCCGCTTGGAGGACGAAGATACCAAGCAGATCCAGCAGCTCATGACCTACGACGAGGAGTCTGCCGGGGGGATCATGACCCCCGAGGTCCTCAAGGTTCCGGACAATTTCTCCAAACGGGAGGCGATGGATGAAGTCTTGCGCATCTCCGATGAGATGGAAGACTTTTACGTGATTTATGTCGTCGATGAAAATGATGTGCTGCTCGGAACCGTCTCGATCAATGACTTGATTCGCGCCAAACCTTGGACCAAAGTCCGCGAACTCATCGACGAGGACTGTGTAAAAGTCCATGTTGATACCGATCAGGAAGAAGTCGCGCGCATGATTTCGAAGTATAATCTGGCGGCGATTCCCGTTGTGGACAGCAATGGCCGGCTTCTGGGTCATATCACCTTTGACGACGTCATGGACGTCTTGGAAGAGGAAAGTACCGAAGATATCTTGCGTATCGCCGGTGTTTCTGAGGATGAAGAATTGCGGGGTAGCTGGCGCAATGCCGTCAAAAGCCGCCTACCTTGGTTGCTGGTCAATCTTCTGACGGCATTCGTCGCTGGTCTCGTCATCAGCTCCTTCTCCGATACGATCGACAAAATCGTGATTATCGCAAGCTTCATGCCCATCGTCGC
This sequence comes from Bacteroidota bacterium, assembly GCA_016718825.1. Taxonomy (NCBI): domain Bacteria; kingdom Pseudomonadati; phylum Bacteroidota; species Bacteroidota bacterium. Next base: position 88,657 of record JADKCL010000073.1, read on the forward strand.
AGGGGTCGCCGGAAACAGCGCCACCCAAGCGCTTGCGGTGACCATTCGACGTATCAGCACCGACCGCGTCAATGCCAAACAAAATTTCCGCGTGATCTTCAAAGAGTTGATCGTCGGCTTGGTGAATGGCCTATTGCTCGGTGCCATCACCGGAACAGCAGCCTTTTTCCTCGGTGGAAACCCGATGTTGGGACTCGTTGTATTCCTTGCCATGGTCGGTAATTTGCTCATCGGGGCATTTGCAGGTTCAGCTATCCCCTTGTTTCTCAACAAAATGGACATCGATCCTGCAGTAGCGTCCTCCATTCTCATGACAGCCTTGACCGATATTCTTGGATTCACATTGCTTCTCGGATTGGCGACCTTGATTCTCGATTTGGGGTAATGGGAAAAGCACGAATAAACATGAAACCTGCAGCAGAATTGGCCAATTCGATCGCTCACAAATGCGCAGAACTGCCAACTGATCCTTCCTCTTTTCCAGCCCGTCTTAGCCTATGAAAAAGAATAAGATATTAATCATCGCAGCGCTTGTGACCATGTTGGTTGCCGGCTATTTCCTTGTTTTCTTTGATCGTGGATCGGAGAAAAACCAAGAAACCGACAGTATGACTTCGGCGGATTCAACCGAAAGCAATTCCTTGCTGCTCAAGCGCAAAGAAGCCATTGAAAAGGAAAAAAACACACCCAAGGACTTTGTAGTGATCGAGATTGATCCCAAGAAAAACCTGTTTGGGGAAACCGTGATCGAGGGCAAACTCACCAACAAGGCAAGCCTGACATCCTATAAAGACTTTGAGTTGATGATCCACTGGAACGACGAAACGGGCATGGTGATGGATTCTGCGGTCGAAGTGATCCTGGAGCAGTTGGATCCGGGCGAGGAAGTGGAATTCAAAACGAAGCGAAAAGGACCACGTAAAAGCCGTAGCACTGTGATGACCCTGCGTGCGGCCAAGGCAAGTGTGGAGTAGTTGGCGCATTCTGGTATGGAATTTGCCATGTTTTCCCAGAATCCGATTTTCCGCTTCGAATTCAATTCGTATCTTTCAATTCAATTTTCAAAGTCCATGAAACTGAAAAAACTCCTGCTGCTCCTCCCCTTCCTGTTGGTTTTGACTGCCTGCGAAGGGCTTGAAACTGGGCTCACAGATGAGGAAGTCGTTGCTGGGCTCAAGGAAGCCCTTCAAGTCGGTACGGATTCGAGTGCGACAGAATTGAACCGTCAAGATGGCTATTTCGGGAATCCGTTGGTCAAAATTCCATTTCCTGAGGATGTTTCGTACGTCGCCGATGCACTCGCCAACTTCACGATTTTGGGGCAGCCGGTCGGTCAAACTGCTGTTGATGCATTCGTTTTGAAGTTGAATAGAGCTGCGGAAAATGCTGCTGACGAAGCCAAACCGATCTTCATCAATGCCATCTCGGCCATGACTATCGAAGATGGCATGGGCATTTTAATGGGTGCCGATGATGCCGCCACCAACTATTTGAAGGTTCAAACCTTCGACGATCTCAAAACAGCATTCAAACCCGATATCCAAAATTCTTTGGATCAAGTCGGTGCCCAAAATGCATGGAATGACGTCACCAATTATTACAACGTGATCAGTTCGACGCCCGTAAATACCGACCTTGCGGACCATACGACCGGCAAGGCCCTCGACGGACTCTTCAAGCTGATTGCAATCGAAGAACTCAAAATCAGAACCGACGTCAATGCACGGGTGAGTGATTTGCTCATCAAAGTTTTTGGCGAGCAGGATTGATCCGCTCCGATTGTTCTGGCTCACGTACAGGCTTCTAGCTTCAAATTCAATGAAAATCAAAATGACATACTTTTTGACCCTTTTATTGGGCCTGACCGTCCTTACAGCCTGCGGTGGCAATACCAATGCAAACGTCAGTGCGCGTTCAAATGCGGCGGAAGCACCGTCTTTTGATCCCACCCAACCGGGCAATGTCGTCAGTCGCCTCTTTGAAGCGGCCAAAGCCGATGATCCCAAACTGTTGGCTGGACTTTGTGATCCTGAGAAGCAAAACGACGGCGATACAGATTGCCTTTGCGCACTTGATCCGGCCTACGTGCCTCACCAATGTGGCGAAGACAGCGGAAACCGCATTTCTTGGGAGGAATTCAAGGAGTATTTCCAAAATGGTTCCTTGGCCGGCGAACCCACCATTGCAGGGAATGAAGCAGGTGTACCTTTCCATTTTGGATCCTCTGGCACAGAATCGGAAACCATGACCTTGGTCAAGCGAGGCGAAAAGTGGTATTTGAGCAGCTTCTAAGCAAAATCAATGGCCGCCTTTCCAAGCCTTGACCCCCGCCAGGACTTTTGAATCCATGTAGTTTTCCTGCGGCGGAATCGGGCAGCTCCATCCCGTGCTGTAGGCGCAATAGGGATTGTAACATTGGTTGAAATCCAAATAGACTTTGTCGGATTTCGGCATTTTCCAATCGATGTAACGACCTCCCCCATAGGCTTCCTCCCCACTTGCATGGTCTTTGAAGGGAATGAAGAGGTCTTCAGCATATTCCGCCTTGGATGCCAATTTCAAGTTTTGGTAGGCTGATAAAGTGTCTTTGCGGCCGTTCAAGGTGAAATGCAATTCGCCATACTTCACAAATGTTTTGGTTTTCCCGCTCACGGTTGGCATTTCGAACGGTTTTTCATCAGGCGTGCGCACGAATGTCACGGGTACATAAAACGCTTTCGAAATGGGGAAAAAGTCATGGTGCTTGAAGCCGATCCGATCCAAGCTGTCCAGCGGGGAATCCTTGGGATCCCGATACTGATGGTTCAACTGCTTTTGAAAGGATTTTGCGGCCCTTTTCCAATTGTTGGACTGTGCCATACCCACGCCTTGGAACATGGTCAAAAATGCCATCAGCAGGAGGAAAGGGTGCGGTAGACGCTTCATTCTATTCATTGAATCCGAAAAATAGGCAAAAAGCAGAGGTAAATCAGTGTTTATACATGCAATCCCTGACGAAGGTCTATCTTTTTCAATCTGAATTCCCTTAGAATTGGGGCATGTTAAAGATTGATTTCAAGAAGCAGGATCATCCGTTGTATTCGGCAGCGGCAAACGTGGCATCCATGGTGGATGTGCCTGCAATGAATTTTTTGATGATCGATGGAGAAGGCGATCCCAATTCTTCAAAAGTCTATCAGGAGGCCGTAGAGGCACTTTTTTCAATGGCCTACGCGCTCAAATTCAAGATCAAAAAGGGTTCCGAAGCGATTGACTTTGGCGTATTGCCGCTCGAAGGACTTTGGTGGGCCGATGATCCCCAAGCCTTTGTCGCCGGGAGAAAAGCGGAATGGAAATGGACGCTGATGATTCGGCAGCCGGATTTCATCACCGGCGAAATGGTCGCAGAAACAAGGTCCGAAATGTTGAAGAAGAAGCAACTCTCAGCCTTGAATTTTATGCGCTTCGGCAATTTCACCGAGGGAAAATGCGCTCAAATTTTGCACGAAGGACCGTTTTCGGAGGAAGGGCCCACCATCGAACGCCTGCATTCTTTCATACAATCCAAAGGCCTCAAGCTCTGCGGCAAACACCATGAAATTTATCTCAGTGACGTTCGCAAAGCTGCGCCTGAAAAATGGCGGACGGTGATACGACAGCCGGTGCGATGAGCGTTCCTTGTAGCATTGTCAGGTAGCGAATCGCCCGACCTCAGAATGCGCAGGACTATCACGAAACTGGATCGCTACGCTTGAAGGTAACCATCACCGTGTTACGTAAGTGGGGAGAATTGGAAACTTTACCTTTCATTTTCAATTCTCTATGAATAAGTCCTACCTTTGCACCCGTGATTTTAGTAACTCGGGGAATTATCGTCCAAAATGGGAGTGTTTTGGCTGCGCAGCGGCCCGAAACCATGTCCCTACCCTTTCTTTGGGAACTTCCCGGCGGCAAACTTGAACCCGAAGAATTGATTGAGGATTGCCTCGTGCGTGAGACATTTGAAGAATTGATGCTGCACGTGGAAACCCGCGAGCGTCTTCCCCATGTGGATAGGATGTTCCGCGACAAACATTACCGCATGATCCCATTTATCTGCGAGGTCGTGGGCGGCAAACTCAAAGCTGTCGAGCACGCGCAAGCGGTTTGGCAACCCATGGACCGGTTGTTTGAATTGGACTGGGCACCCGCAGAGGAAATGGTGTTACGGCAATTTGTAGCAATTAAGTTTCCTCAAACCATGGTTGCAACCGCTGCCAACTGATCTGCATTCCCTTCCAATTCTTTTTCGGCGGCTATCAGGTGACGGAATTCACCCGATCTAATACCATTTTAAGGCATATACCTCCCACTTGGATTAGTTTTGAGAAAATGATCGGCGCCGATAGATAGGGAATGCCGATGTTTTTCGAATAACTTATGGGTGTTGCGGTCACGATTATTTTTGTTCTAGGCTACCTGCTGATCACGATGGAGCATGCCATTCGTGTGAACAAAGCTGCCATTGCCTTGGTCACCGGCGTCGTTTGCTGGGGTATTTTCCTCTTCATGACCCCCGATCATATCGCTAGCCTTCACCATTTGGAGGAAGAAATCGCGCAAATCGCCTCCTTGATATTTTTCCTGATCGGTGCGATGACCATCGTTGAATTGGTGGACATCTATGGCGGATTTGACCTGATCACCATGGCCATCAAAACCAAAAGCACGGTCAAACTCTTATGGGTGATAGCGATTCTGACATTTTTCCTGTCGGCCATTCTTGACAACCTTACGACAGCGATCGTGATGACATCGGTTGCAGGCAAATTGCTGGAAGACAGGAAGGAACGACTTTTGTTTGTCGGCATGATTGTCATCGCGAGCAATGCCGGCGGAGCTTGGTCACCTTTGGGTGACGTGACAACCACGATGCTGTGGATCAGCCACAAGATTTCGGCAGGTGCGACGGTGCACAACCTTTTGCTGCCGAGTCTCGCAGCGATGTTGGTGCCGCTCGCGATTGTATCACTTTGGCTTAGAGGCACAGTAAAATCTCCGGATAAGGACCCCAATGACCAGCCTCAGGTATCGTTGGCACAACGACTATCGGTCGTCGGCGTCGGCTTGGGCGCATTGATCATGGTGCCGGTTTTGAAGGTGGTCATCGGTTTGCCCCCCTACCTGGGGATGATGCTGGGTCTGGGGTTCATTTGGATTGTGACGGAGGTGATCCATGGCAAAAAGCCTGTGGAATTAAAGGAGAGGCTTTCGGCCTCCCATGCGTTGGAAAAAATTGATACGCCGAGTATTCTGTTTTTCATGGGCATTTTGTTGGCGGTTGGTGCCTTGCAGGTAACGGGCGTTTTGGGGGGACTTGCCGCTTGGCTAGACGCTGCTGTGCCCAATCGAAACGTGTCCGTGATCATGATCGGATTGCTCAGTGCTGTGGTCGACAACGTGCCGATGGTCGCTGGAGCGATCGATATGTATCCCTTGGAGCAATACCCGATGCTTGGCGAAGATGCGGCTTTTTGGCATTTTCTGGCCTACTGTGCGGGAACCGGGGGATCCATTTTGATCATCGGCTCCGCCGCGGGCGTCGCGGTCATGGGCATCGAGAAGGTGGAATTTTTCTGGTATCTCAAACGGATCAGCGGCTTGGCTTTGGCAGGCTATTTTTCGGGAATCGGGGTATTTCTCCTCATGCAGCAGCAAGGGTGGCTTATCTGAAAAAGGGCTCCCATTTACCCTATTGAGGGTTGGAGGATGCAATCGTCGGCATTTTGATTTGGAATTGTGTGCCGTTTTCCTTGTCTGAACTGACCTGCAATTCGGCGCCATGAAGGTCAAAAATTCTGCGCACCAAAGACAAACCAATGCCGTGGCCGGTCCCCGAAATGGTATTTTTCCCGCGGTAAAACGGTTGGAATATGTTGTCCAGGTCCTCAGCCAAAATGCCAATTCCGTGGTTTTGAAACACCAGACTGATTTGATAGGGCGCTGTCTTCAAAGTGAGTTTTACAGCTCCGCTGTCGGAAAATTTGCAGCCGTTTTCCATCAAGTTGGTAAATGCAATGCCGAGGAGGTGATCATTTCCATTGACCATCAATCGCTGTGCATCCTCAGGGAGATCCATATCCATTTCTACGTGGAATTCAGGATGGTTTCCAAGGAGCTGCTCGCGGCAGATCCAAAGCAATTCATCGATGCGTAAGGGTGAACGGGTGAGCTGTACTTGATCGGTATTGAGACTCGCAAGATCCAGCAGGCTTGAGGCAGCGCGGTTTAATTTTTGAATGTCTTCCAAGACCGATTCCAAGGTGCGCTGATAGTCGGCATTGTCCCGTTCACGCAACAAGGATACTTCCAACTGCGAGGTAATTGCCGTCAGCGGATTCTTCAATTCGTGTGAAATATTGGCTACAAATGTCTTTTGAAGGTTGAAAGCATTTTCCAGCCGCGTCAGCATTTTGTTGAAGGTTTGGGCTAGGCGCGCGATTTCGTCGGTGCGATTTCCTTCATCAAGGCGTGCGTCGAGGTTACTTGCCGAGATTTGCTTCATCCGCGCAACGATGTCGTTGATTGGCTTGAGGGCTCTGCCAGCAAAGACCCAGCCCGCGATGCCGACCACGATCAATCCGCCAAGGAAAACCGTCAACAACAATAGCTGTCGCTTGCGCAGCTTGTTTTTGCCGAAATTGTCAATCGCCCCCGCAGTGACCACATAGTCACCCCCGGGCGAGGGACAATGCAGTCCGATCACCTCAAAGTCACCATATTCGCTTTGGACTTCGCCCAATTTTCGAATTTTGTCCAGTTCTGCAGGTGTTGTTTGAAATGCCCTTGCATCGTTGGTGGTGTACACGATCTCGTTGGCGCTGTTGTAAATGTTGATGCTCTCAGAGGGCAAAACATCCCGCTTGTTCCGGTCGATCAACCTGAGCAAGGTTGAGTCCACTTCAGGAACACGTAGAAACAAGTCCGAGGTGGTCGTTGCCTTTCCTCGCAGTTGTGTAAAAAATTCAAATCTACGGTATTGAGCAGTTGAGTAATAAAGGATGGACACGGTGACCAGAAGGATGGTGGCCACAATCATCGCAAACTGCACAGTGAGCCGTGTCCTGATCTGCATTAATCCTCCCTGATCACATAACCCATTCCGATATAGGTTTGAATGAGCTTCGGTTCAAAATCCCTGTCAATCTTTTTGCGCAAGTAATTGACATACACCTCCACGACATTCGTGCCGGTATCAAAATTGATTCCCCAAACCCTTTCGGCGATATCCACCTTGGAAACGACACGCCCTTTGTTGCGAAGAAGGAATTCCAAAAGGGAGAACTCCTTGGCCGTCAACTCGATTTGCTTTCCTGCTCGCGTGACAACTTTTGAATCCAAACCCAGTTCCAAGTCGGCGACCCGCAAGTTGCGGTCATCGTTGGTGAAGTGAATGCCGCGCTTGAGCAATGCGCGCACGCGCGCCAGCAACTCCTTGAATTCGAATGGCTTACTGAGATAGTCATCCGCACCGGACTCCAATCCGTCCACTTTGTCGTCGGTTGTTCCCAACGCAGTCAAAATGAGGATCGGGGTGTCTATGTTTTTGCTTCGCAGTTCCCGGCAAATGTCAATTCCGCTCAATTTGGGAAGCATCCTGTCGGTAACGATTAGGTCATAACCCATCTGCACAGCAAGATCTCGACCTTGCGCGCCATCATGTGCAACATCAACATTAAAATCGTGTTCGACCAATCCTTGCCGGATGGATTCCGCTGTCTTGATTTCGTCTTCAATGATGAGTAATCTATACATGGCTATGCATTTGAAAAGGTGAAACTGACCTGCCAAGGACACCAAAGATACTGGAATCCACGATCTGATGCGGTTGCTTTCCATTTCTAACGAGATTCTAACGCAAAGGTTCATGGCAATCCTACCTCCTTTAGCCTTATCTTTACTCAATAACGTTGCAAGAATGTCCACTGCTATCATAATTACCATCTGTCTTCTTCTTTTGGCTGCTTATGCCTTTGATATTTCGTCTCCGCTCACCAAAATCCCTTCCGTCATCCTTTTGTTGGGATTAGGATGGGGGCTGCACAGGGGTACGGATTGGTTGGAAACTGACTTGCCGAACCTCGAAGGAACGTTACCTGTTTTAGGCACGATTGGCTTGATTCTGATTGTTTTAGAGGGCTCTTTGGATTTGGACCTCGATCGCTCCAAGCTCAAGATGGTCAGAAAGGCTTCGTTGCTTGCCTTTGTTCCGATGCTGTTGCTGGCAAGCGGATTGGCGGTCGTGGTGACCATGGTCTCTGGCGCTTCATTTTTGGATGCGCTGACCAATGCGATTCCGTTGGCGGTGATCAGCAGCGCGATCGCAATCCCTACCGCACAGGCCTTTAAAGGGCCGGAACGCGAATTCGTGATTTACGAAAGCAGCCTGTCTGACATTGCTGGCGTATTGGCTTTTAATTTTGTGGCTTTGAACGAAGCGTTTGAGCTTAAGACCTTTGGCGCCTTTGGCCTTCAGATGTTGGTGATCGTAGTCATCAGCTTTTTGGCTACGATTGCGCTCGCTTTTCTTTTGAGCCGGATCAAACACCACGTGAAGTTTGCACCCATTGTTTTGCTTACGATTCTCATTTATGCCATTGCAAAGGCCTACCATCTTCCCGGTCTGATTTTGATTCTTGCGTTTGGAATGTTTCTTGGAAATCTGGATCGATTCACACGTTTTCAATGGATACGAAAACTGCGTCCGGAAATTCTGGAAATGGAAGTCAAGAAGCTGAAGGAGCTGGTCATGGAAGGCGCATTTTTGATCCGAGCACTCTTTTTCCTCGTGTTTGGCTATTATATCAAAACCGAAGATGTGCTTGATCCTGTTTCGTTGGTTTGGGCCTTGGGAATATGTGCCGCGATTTACGGCTTGCGCGCACTCTGGCTATGGGGTTCTGGTCTGCGTTTGATGCCATTACTTTTTATAGCTCCACGTGGATTGATCACGGTTTTGTTGTTTCTTTCGATTCCTGCATCACGTAGTCTCCCGATGTTTGGCCCTTCCCTGATCATCCAAGTTGTGCTGATTTCATCGCTGATGATGATGTTTGGTACGATGTTTTCCAAATCAAAAAGTCCCAAGACCGCAGAGGTGGAAGCAGAGAACCAGGAAGTTTTTCCTGCAAGGTTGTCCGACCTCGGTTTGGCAGACCCAAGTTCGCATGAGGGGAAAGAAATTTAGAGGCCCTTTCTTACTCAGACCATCTAATTTTTGGGAGCGTATTGTTGGGGGCAATACGACATTCAGGGTGCGGGATCTGGCGGATTGAGCTCCTTCAAGAACCTGTCTTTCAAGTTCTCATACAGCGATTTGCGTTCTACAAAGTAGGCAAAGATATTGGCGACCATTCCTGCGGCCATTAAATGGAAGATCAGGCTATGGCGGTCGGTCATTTCCAGGACGAGAATGGCAGAGGTAAATGGGCTGCGTGTGATGCCTGTGAGGAAGGCAACCATGCCTGCGACGATCAATAAGTTGGAATTGGGCCCATTGAGATCAAACCAACCTGCGACCGTCGCGCCGATGCTCGCGCCCGCGCTCAATCCCGGGGCAAAAATTCCGCCGCTTGCTCCGGTCGTGAAACTCGAAATTGGCCCGATGATCCTGACGATGGGCAGGTACCATTCCACCCGTTTATCGGCAGAAAACAAGGTGGTGTTCATGATTTCCTTGCCCGAACCCATGGCTTCAGCGGATACAAAGTAGATCATCGAGGCCATCACCATCGCGCATAGCATCAAAAACAGCAGGTGATCGGTGACTTTGCGAAACTTGTCCTTCCATGCAAAAATGGCGAGTACGGCTTTACTCGTTGCGCCACCCGCGAGGCCGCCGATGGCTGCGACGAGGATGACCCCCCAAAATGCGCTCAGTGTGTATTGACCGATTTGCGGATAACCCAGGTAAAGATAGGAACCCGATATGCCCTGTGCAGCCAAGCCTGCGATGATCACGGCCGTAAAAATGGCGGTGCGGAAACGTGTAAAATGCGTTTTGCTCAGTTCCTCTACGGCAAAAACGATTCCACCCAATGGCGTGTTAAATGCTGCCGCCAATCCCGCTGCAGCACCCGTCAAAATCATATTTCTGCGAGAAACCTTGGGCCACCAAGGTGGCAGCATCGCATTGACCTTGCGAAAGATCGCGGCCGAAATTTGAATTGTTGGCCCTTCACGTCCGATTGCTGCGCCCCCCAAGATCATCAGCAACGAACTGGCAATTTTGACGAGAATTATTCTAATGCTCAGCAATTTGGGAACCTTGTCGTGTTCCTTTTCATTCGCAAGTTCCAATGCAGCAATCACTTGCGGGATCCCAGACCCGCGCGCGCCCGGTGCGTACCGCCGTACCAGCCACCATGCTGTGATGACGCAAAAGGGCATGATAATAAAAATACTCCAATCCGCAATGGCATGCAGTTCCAAGGAAATCGATTCGGCCAAGGAAAACAACTGGGCATAGCCCACAGCCACGAGCCCGACGATGACCGAAGCAGACCAGAAGGGAATCGCTTGCAAAATGTTGTGCCGGATGCGTTCATTCTTCTGAATCTTGGAGAAAAACGCACTTGCACGACCCAACCAATCACGTCTGCGGGCGAGTTCCTGAAGTTTCTTTCCAAATTTATTGAGCGGGGAAAGTGTATTCATCTGTTGTCTCGGAAATGTCTCGAATCAAGCATCAACCATTTGAAAATTCGCAGAAGATCGGCTTCGCTCGAATTCACATACCCACAAGTATGTTCCCCTTTCATAGTCCTAACGGCAAATATAGCGCGCGACCAAATTGGCTAGTTAAAAAGATCCATCTTTATTCCATTCGCTTGCTTCACATCACTCCAATGCGTTGATATCGCGCTCAGTATATTTTTGACCATAGATTTTCTCGGCTTCATCTTCAAAGAAGAACCGATCCGCAAACGCAGGTTTGAGCTCATCCATCCAAACAGCGTTTTCGTCGTATTCTGCAAAAAATGGACGTGCCACCCAATTGGGATTGCGTCCCTGAAGAAACCGCAAAACAAACACCTTTTTGTCCCCGATTTCACTTACGCCCAGGAATTGGACTTTGCCAGGCGTACAGGACATACTTGGCCCCCTCACTGTGCGGCATACGCCGCTTACTTGCTGATAGGCTGCTCGCCAGATATCCCAAGCTTCGACCAAAGTCAATGCAAAATAGTGCTGAGCACCTGTATCCCTTGTCATGAACATATAATAAGGTATGCAGTTGAGGTTGACTTGTTTGCGCCACATATCCGCCCAAACTTCTGCGTTATCGTTGATATGTCTCAGAATGGGTGATTGGGTCCTGATTTGGGCTCCAGTACTCCTCAATCGTCGAATCGCATCTTTGACGGCCGCAGTCTCCAGTTCACGGGGATGACTGAAGTGAGCCATGATCGCAAGGTTGATCCCCTTGTTGGTGATGCGTTCAAAAAGCCGCAGAAATTCATCGGCATCGGGATCTGTAAGAAACTTGTACGGCCAGAATGCCAAGGCTTTGGTGCCGATCCGAATGGTTTGAATGTTCGTTTTGTTATCGTCGGCCAAAAACGGTTCGATGTATTTTTCAAAGACCTTGAAACTCATGATCATTGGATCACCGCCTGTAAACAGGATGTCTGTGACTTCCTGATGTTGTTCCAAATACCGGATCAGCAGCTCGGTTTCCTTCATGGCAAACTTGAATTCGTCCATTCCGACAAACTGCGGCCATCGGAAGCAAAAAGAGCAATAACTATGGCAAGTTTGACCGGAACTTGGAAAAAACAGCACGGTTTCCCGGTATTTGTGTTGCAATCCCCACAGACGTTGCCCATCAATCGTAGGGACATTGTGGTCGGCTTGGCCTGCTGGATGGGGATTGAGCTGCATCCGGATGCTATTGCTGACTTCCTTTTGCTGCTCCTTGGAAGCATTTTGACCCGTGACTGCGGCCATTTCTGCGTAATGGTGAGGCAAAAGCATGTCCCGTTGCGGAAACGTCAGATGAAAAATTGGATCACCATCCGGACGGTCCCAATCGATCAATTCGTCTAAAACATAACTGTTCACTTTAAATGGCAACACAGCGCCAACAACTTCGATATCGCGGCGCTGCTCAGCTGAAAGTCGGTCGATTTGGGGGATTGTAAGGTAGTTGTGAAGTGCATAAGCTTTGTACTTGGACATGATTTTTGGTCTTTGGTACAACAGTCCAAACACGATGGGTGCTTGGAGACAAGACCTGCATGAACGCGATAGATGCCTGAAAATACAATTAGAGCAAGGTTGGTGCCTGGATTTCAAGCCAGGTTCGAAATGAATCCGTTTGGTGAGACTTTGGACTAAAGTGCTGATAAATAGATTTTTAGGACCTGCATCCTCCATGAAATGGGCCGTGGATTATATTTGTGTTAGAATTCGCTGAAGGTCAGGCGATTTTTGAAAAGCCACAACTGCGGAATCAAATCCAGAAACCTCCAATTTCAAGGACAATCGCGATGTTGAAATCACGATTCTCCACTAAATTTGATTCATGAACTGGAAGAAGTACATATTGGCGGTTTTGAGCTTCTGCGGGGCTATTGTGTTTGCACAAGCCCAAACCTATACCGTCATTCACGGCTCGTCAAATTGTAAAAGGCTGCCTTCGTCGGCGGTGTTGAAACTGGGTGATGTGATTTCCGCAACCGAAAAGGTGGATTTGGGAAATGCCTCGGGGCAAATGGTGCTGTGGGAAAAGGCGGAAGGTTTGGTGGTATTGACCGCAAAAAAACAGGCATCCGGAAAATCCCAGACCATTGGTTCGATCACGGAATTGAAACACGCACTTCCTTCACGGGTGGATTATCAAGAGCAATTTGCCACGATGGAAGGTCTTCAGAAGCATTTCGAAGGCCGACGGTATCTCATTTTGGGCAAAACTTGGCTCCTCGCAGCCCCGGGATTCAATTTGGAAGGCGATACCTTGCTTTTTTACAAGTTTGAAAGCCCCAAAGCCAATTTGCAAGTCAATCGCAAAGTCGAGCACCATGGTGATAGCCTTTTGCTTACGCCGAAACTGATCCTCGACATGAATGGTCGTCCCATTCCTCCCGACGATGCAAGTGGATTCGAATTGTATTGGCTGGATCTCAAAACCAAGGGATACAAGAAATTGGCAGCCTTCGAATTCGTTTTTGTGGATGAAGCTTCAATTGCCAGGGAAATAAAATTGCTGCTTTCTGAAATCGCAAAGACAGACATGGATCCGTCCAATCGGATTGGCTTGGTGCGTCAGTTCCTTTCGGCGGCCTACGGGGACCCCGATTTGCACAACCTGCTGCAATTCCTGCAAGCCCAGGGACTCCAATAGCCTGCTTTCCACCGTTAATTGTTGCGCATGAAGTCATTTTCGTTTCGGATGGGGGAGGAAGATATTCGGATTTCGATTGATCTCCCTTCGAATCTAATCCAGCAGTTTGCCGCTGCGCCACGCAGCTATTCCTATTCCGGAACCTTGCCCAAGGACTGGAAAACGAGCTATTTCCAGATGTTCTTGCGCCATGCCGCCGATCTCGCGCCGTTGGAGGCGGTGCTTTCCGAACTGCGGCGCAGCGGACAACCGCGAGATTCGGAGGAATTGGCAAGGTTGGCAATCACGTTCGTGCAAAATGCGATTGCCTACGATTGGAAAACCGCCTACAACCTGGCCTCCGGGAAAATCAAATATCCTTCAGAGACCTTGATGGACGGCATGGGCGTTTGCGCCGACAAAACGATCTTGTTGGCCGCGCTGTTGCAGCGCTTGGGATTTGGTTTGGCGATCCTCACCTGGGATCGCGCCAATCACATGGCCCTGGGAATCAAGGTTCCGGCTGCTTATGGAAACTTCGGCACGGCCTACGCCATGGTCGAGACCACAGGTCCGACCGCGATAGGTCAGGTCCCTGAGCGCTACGCGGGCGGGGTCAAGCTCGATGGCAAACCGGAGGTGGTCGAAATTCCGGGTGGAACCGGCACTTTTCAGGGCATTGCGGCCCAACGAAAGGAGGAAGAAGCCCTCTCCTTGAAGTACGGAAGCCAATACTTGGTTTTGCCGCCTGCGCAGCAGGCTATTTTCCGCCAAATGCATCCGCTGCAGGCAGAGATGGAAGCACTGTCCAAACAATTAAAGGGCTGTTCCGGGACACTGCAACCTGCCCGATTCGCAGAGTGCCAAGCCCTTCAGCAACAGCACAATACCAAGGTGGAATTGTACAACACGCTTGTGAAAAAATTCAACGCTGCCGCCCAGCAAAAATGATAGACATTGCCCACTTCCAAACGATCGTTCACATTTCTAACCGCTGGGGGAAACTATTTTTGCTATTCTCTCGATTGGGCATTTGTTTTGCGTTCTTACCCAATTGGGTAAAGTAAACATGGTAGTATCGGAAAAAGAAAATACTGAGTTACGAATCTTGGAGGCAGCGCGCCACATTTTCCAACAAAAGGGCTTTGACGGCGCGCGAATGCAGGAAATTGCCGATACTGCCCATATCAACAAAGGGCTCCTTCACTACTATTTCAAATCCAAGGACGCACTGTTTCACCGTGTCTTTGGGATTGCGTTTGATGCCATGGTCAAACGAATTGCCGAAGTGCTGAATTCTGACCGTCCTTTGTTAGAGAAAATTGACCGATTTTGTGGAACTTACATCGGCATGATGGCGCGCAATGCCTATCTGCCCAGATTTGTGATTCATGAAATCTCGAGAAACCCTGATCGGTTCATTACCCGATTGCGTAAGCACCACCATCTTCCCGATTTGGATCCGTTTTTCAAACAGGTCGAGGCTGAAGCTGCTGCCGGCCGCATCCGGCCTACCGACCCACGACAATTGCTGGTCAACATGATGTCCATGTCCATTTTCCCGTTTTTGGCCCAGCCGATGATCCAAGTGATCCATAACATGGGCAACCAGGATTTTGACCAGTTTGTCGCAACGCGCAAAACGGAAGTTGCTCAGTTCATTATCCATGCCATTCAAATCGAAAAATGACCCAACTTTGAGAAGCCAATGCATCCGCAGATGAAAAATATAGCCGCCAGCCTTTTATTGATGCTGATATTCAGCACGGCAGCCTTCGCGCAGACGGTTTATTCCCTCGAGCAGCTCCGTGCCGCTGCAAAAGAAAATTACCCGGAGTTCAAGCAAAAAGCGCTCTCCAAACAAGGCTACGACCTCGAAATCGAGAAACTCAAGACCCTGCTTTATCCCAAACTCAACTTTGGCTTGCAGGCAAGCTGGCAAAGCGCGGTGACGGCGATCGAGATTCCCGGCATTGAGATCAAAAGTCAACCCCGCGATCAATACAAGGCCTATGTCGACGTCAATCAAGTGGTCTATGACGGCGGATTGATGAGCCGGCAACTTGCCTTGAAGGATGCGCAACAGGAGATCGAACAGCAAAAAATCGAGACGAATTTGCAAAAAGTGCAGGAGCAGGTCGACTTTCTGTATTTCTCCGGATTGCTCCTGCAAGCGCAGGAAGAGCAATTGCAGTTGGTGCGGTCGACCATCGAAGGCAAGCTCAAGCAGGTGCGCGGTGCGATCGCCAACGGCGTAACCCTCGAAAGCAATGCCTGGTTGCTGGAAGCGGAATTGGTGAAAAACGAGCAACAACAAACCGAAGTCTTGGCGCAGCGGCAATCGCTCGCTCGAATGTTGACGGAATGGACCGGCCTGCCTTTTGATTCAGAAGCAAAAATGGATCGCCCGAAAGAAAAGGACTTGCCGTTGAAGCCCACAATTTCCCGTCAGGAATTGAAATTGTTTGCCCTGCAGCACCACGCTGTGGACCTTGGCATCGCCGCAGTCGATGCCAAATACCGTCCCAAAGTGTTTGCATTCAGCCAGTTGGGATTTGGCCGCCCTGGTCTCAACTTTTTGGACACGCAGTTCCGCCCGTGGATGGTCGCGGGCGTGCGCCTGAGCTGGGACATCTATGACTGGGGCGCGGGCCGCATCGAAAAGGAAACATTTGCCTTGCAAAAGGAACTGGTCAAGGTTCAGCAGGATGCCTTCAAACGGCAAACCGACCTTGGACTCATTCAGGTCGACGAGGATTTGATGAAACTCAAGAAACTGCTGCAACAAGACGACGACATGATTCGCCTCCGCGGCAAAATCCGGGAAATTTCCTCTGCACAGCTCGACAATGGCGTGATTACTGCCACCGAGTACTTGGACAGGGTAAACGAAGAAACGGGAGCCGTTTTGGCCAAGAAATTACACGAAATCCAAGTCCTGATGACGCAAGCTAAATACGGCTACATCACAGGGAATAATTGAAAATTGAGAATGGAGACTCGTAAGATCGGCGCAGCCAATTGCGAAGCAATCAGCGCAGCTAATGGACAATGTCAAAGCACGCGCAACTACCTCGAATCAATGAAAATCAGGCAACAGTCGGTGTTCTCTAAGGACAGGAATTTAAGGCAAATCCGCTGGTCAATGAGAAATTTCCTCGCGCTCACACTCACCCTCACACTGTTCCTTGGTTGTGGCAAGGAGAAAAACAATGCCGATGCCTTCGGAAACTTCGAGGCCAATGAGGTGATTGTTTCTGCTGAAACCGCGGGTCGCTTGATCAGATTCCAGGTCGACGAAGGCCAAGATTTGCTGCCCGGGATGGAAATCGGAATCGTGGATACCACGCAATTGTCCCTCCAAATGGACGAACTCGGCGCACGCCGCCGTGCTGTCGGCTCACGTACCTCCAATGTCGTGGCTCAAATGGACGTGCTTACCCAGCAAATGGAAGTCATCGAAAAAGAGAAATTGCGTGTCGAAAACCTCGTGAAGGCAGGCGCAGCCACCCCCAAACAACTCGATGACATCAAAGGTCAATTGGAAGTCCTCAGCACCCAAAAGCGCAGCATTTCCGCACAAAATCTTCCCGTCGTCAATGAAATCGAAGCCATCGACGTTCAGGCAGAGCGTTTGCAGGATCAAATCAAACGTTCACACATCGTCAATCCGATCAAGGGCAAAGTGTTGGTGAAACTCGCCGAAGCCTCCGAAGTCGTCGGCCCAGGCAAGCCGCTCTATCGCATCGCCCCGATGGACTCGCTTTACCTCCGGGCCTACCTTTCAGGCAGCCAATTGGCAAGTGTCAAAGTGGGCCAAACCGTCACCGTACGCATTGACAACGGCGAAAAAGGCTATCATTCCTATCCGGGTCGCATTACCTGGATCGCCGATCAGGCAGAGTTTACGCCCAAAATCGTCCAAACCAAGGAGGAACGCGTAAATCTCGTGTATGCCTTCAAGGTTTTGGTCATGAACGAAGGTCAACTGAAAATCGGAATGCCGGGCGAGGTGCTGTTTGCCGATCCTAAATCCGCCCCCGCAAGCCCAAAAACCGCCGAAAAATAATGGTGCGGGTAGATTCGATTTCCAAATCCTACAAAAAGGTCCAAGCCCTGAATTCGGTATCGTTTGAGGTACCCAAGGGCGAACTTTTTGGATTGATTGGTCCTGACGGTGCCGGGAAATCGACTTTGTTCCGCATTCTAACCACTTTGCTTTATCCCGATCAAGGGCATGCCACGGTTGCTGGATTCGATACGGT
The DNA here is from genome assembly GCA_016718825.1 of Bacteroidota bacterium. NCBI lineage: Bacteria > Pseudomonadati > Bacteroidota > Bacteroidota bacterium. Next base: position 106,264 of record JADKCL010000073.1, read on the forward strand.
GAAGGATTATCGTCAGATTCGGCAATTGGTGGGGTATATGCCGGGCAGGTTTTCGCTGTACCACGACATGACGGTCGAGGAAAACCTGAATTTCTTCGCGACCATCTTCGGAACGACCATCCGTGGGAAACTTCAGCTTGATCAAAGACATCTACGTTTTGCTCGAACCCTTTCGCAAGCGCCGCGCCGGCAAGCTTTCGGGCGGCATGAAGCAGAAACTCGCGCTCTGTTGTGCCTTGATTCACAAGCCTCAGGTTCTCTTTTTGGATGAACCGACCACGGGTGTGGACCCGGTTTCCCGCAAGGAATTCTGGGAAAACCTCCGGAAACTGCGCAATCAAGGCATCACCGTCGTCGTTTCGACACCTTATATGGACGAAGCGAGCCTCTGTGACCGCGTGGGCCTGATCCAAGACGGCGAAATTTTCAGCATTGATACACCTGAGGGTATTCGCAATACGTTTTCCAAGCCGCTTTGGCGCGTGGAAGGCACCGCTTTGTACAGTTTGTTGAAGGCATTGCGGAGCTATGACCAAACTTGGTCGGTTTTTGCATTTGGAGATTGCGTGCACCTCGCGACACGCGACAGTTCGGTTGCGGAGATGGAAATCGCCGCCTATTTGTCGTCGCACGGCTTGCCGGGCATGACCATTTCGCGGATTGCACCCACGATCGAGGATGCCTTCATGGAGTTTTCCACCCGTAAATTGCATGGCTAGAGATCCCGTCATCATCACCAACAAACTCCGGAAGGAATTCGGAGACTTTGTTGCCGTCAACGACATCAGCTTTGAGGTGATGCGCGGTGAGATTTTTGGCTTTCTCGGGGCGAATGGTGCCGGGAAAACGACGGCCATGAAGATGCTCACCGGACTTTTGGCGCCTTCGGGCGGTTCGGCAACCGTCGCCGGATTTGACGTGATGACCCAAAGCGACGAAGTCAAACGCAACATCGGCTACATGAGCCAACGGTTTTCGCTGTATGAGGACTTGACGGTCAAGGAAAACGTGCGGTTTTATGGCGGCATCTACGGTCTGAGCTACTCCGAGCGCAAGCGCAAAAGTGCCGAGCTCATTGAGCGCCTCGGTCTGCTGGACATGAAGCGTGACAAGGTCGCCGACCTTCCCCTGGGTTGGAAGCAAAAATTGGCGTTTTCTGTGGCCTTGCTCCACGATCCGGCGATTGTCTTTTTGGACGAGCCCACCGGCGGCGTGGATCCTTTGACCCGCCGTCAATTCTGGGACCTGATCTACGAAGCCGCCGAGCGCGGCGTCACTGTATTCGTCACCACCCACTACATGGACGAGGCCGAATACTGCGAACGCATCAGCATCATGGTCGACGGCAAAATCGAGGCCCTCGACACCCCGGCGGCACTCAAAAGGCAGTACAATGCCGCAAACATGGACGAAGTTTTTGTAAAACTGGCACGCGGAAAATGATCGTTTTCTTCACATTCGTCAAAAAAGAATTCTATCACATTTTCCGTGACAAACGCACGCTGTTCATCCTTTTCGGGATGCCGGTCGTGCAGGTGATCCTCTTTGGATTTGCCATCACCAATGAAATCAAGGACGCAAGAATCGTTGTGTTTGACCAAAGCAAGGACGAAGGCACACAACAGATTACGCAGAAATTACTTTCCTCTGGCTATTTTTTGCTGGACCGGGAATTGAATTCGACGGAGGAGATCGAGCAGATTTTCAGGGAGGGTACCACAAAACTTGCGGTGGTCTTTGGACCGAATTTCATGGAGGGATTCCGGCGCGGCACTGGCGCTGATATTCAGATCATTGCCGATGCATCCGACCCCAATACAGCCAATGCACTGACTTCGTATGCCACAGCGATCATTCGCGGATGGCAAGCGGAGAAAATCGGCATTCGGGAACTCCCCTTGACCATCAAAACCGACTATCAAATGACCTACAATCCGGAACTCAAAGGGGTTTTCCTCTTCGTTCCCGGGGTCATGACGATGATTTTGATGATGGTTTCGACGCTCATGACCTCGATTGCCGTGGCGCGTGAAAAGGAATTGGGCACCATGGAAGTTTTGCTCGTGTCGCCGCTCAATCCGACGGTGATCATTGTCGGCAAAGTCATCCCGTACCTTGGTTTGGGCATGATCAATGCGGGCGTCATCGTTTTGTTGAGCAATCTGGTTTTCGGAATTCCGATCCACGGCAGTGTTTTGTTGCTCATGGCCGAATGTCTGTTGTTTGTCGTGACTGCATTGGCGATGGGAATCATGATTTCGACGGTCGCCAACAGTCAGCAAACCGCGATGCTTTTCTCCTTGACGATTTTGATGTTGCCGACGATTCTGCTTTCGGGCTACTTTTTCCCGATCGAAAACATGCCGATGATCCTGCAGGTATTCAGCAATATCTTGCCGGCCAAGTGGTTCATTATCATTGTGAAAGACATCATGCTCAAGGGTTCCGGCTTTTTCTCGATTTGGCGCGAGTCCTTGGCCTTGTTTGGGATGGCGGTATTTTTCATCGTGGTGAGTATTTTCCGGTTTAGAGTGAGGCTCGAATGACATGAGGCGGATCAAGTTTCTGGTGCAGAAGGAGTTCTTGCAGATTTTCCGGAATCCTGCGATGTTGCCCATGATCATCATCATGCCGGTGATCCAACTCCTTGTGCTCGCCAACGCCGCCACCTACGAAATCAAGAACCTCAACGTCCATTTCGTGGACCATGACGGTTCTCAATTTTCCAACATCCTCCGCGGCAAAATTGAGGCCTCGCCTTATTTCACGATCATGTCTGCCGATCCCAGCGTGGAATCCGCCAACATGAACCTCGAGCGGGACCAAACCGACCTTGTGATCGAAGTGCCATCCGGTTTTGAGCGTTCCCTGTTGCGTTACGGAAAGTCGTCATTGCACATGAAGATCAGCGCGATCAATGGCGTCAAGGCCGGCGTCGCCGTCAATTATACGAATTCGATCATTCTGGACTACAACCAAGGCATTCGAAAGGATTTTGGTGCGGCTCCCAATATCAGTTCGCCCGGGCAAATCAACATTGAATACAGCAATTGGTTCAATCCCAGCCTCAATTACAAAACCTTCATGGTGCCCGGCATTTTGGTGCTGTTGGTGACCATGATCGGCTTGTTTCTCACGGGCATGAACATCGTGCGGGAAAAGGAAATCGGTACTGCTGAGCAAATTAACGTGACGCCGTTGCGCAAATACGAATTTGTGATCGGGAAAATGCTGCCGTTTTGGTTGCTCGGTCTCTTCGAATTGGCTTTGGGCCTCGGAGCGGGCATCCTCGCTTTTGACATTCCTGTTTTGGGAAGCCCGGTTTGGGTCTTCGTTTTTGCGATGGTTTTCCTCTTTGTGGTCATGGGAATCGGATTGTTCATCTCCACGATGACCGATACGCAACAGCAAGCCTTGTTTTTTGCTTGGTTTTTCATGGCCATTTTCATGCTGATGAGCGGGCTTTTCACGCCCATCGAAAGCATGCCGATTTGGGCGCAACGCATCACGGACTTCAACCCTGTAGCCTATTTTGTGTCCGTGAACCGGATGGTGATTCTCAAAGGCGCAGGCTGGGCGGAAATTCAGGTCCTGTTCTGGAAAATGGTCATTTATGCCTTGGTCATCAATGGGTTGGCCGTCTGGAATTACCGCAAGAAGTACTGAGAAATGGCAAAAAACGGCAGCAACGGTGGACGGTGGTTCTTGGTGCTGTTGGTATTTGCAGGAATTGCTGCAGGCGGATATTGGCTCTGGTACAACCGGTTTTCCATTCGCGGGATTGACGTTTCACGCTACCAAGGCAAGATCGAATGGGCGAAGGTCAAGCAGGCTGGCATCCGCTTTGCCTTTATCAAGGCGACGGAGGGGACAGACTATGTGGATCCCTATTTCGCGGTGAATTGGGATGAAGCAAGGGAAAAAGGCATTGCGCGGGGAGCCTACCATTTTTTCCGTCCCGCGCAGGACGGGAAGGCGCAGGCAGAACATTTCCTGAAACAAGTGAAATGGTCAAAAGGCGATTTGCCGCCGGTTCTCGACCTGGAAGTCACGGATGAAGTGACCGCAGCCGCAATTCGGAGGGAAGCTTTGGAATGGCTGGAAACCGTCGAAAATGCCACGGGCATGCGTCCGCTCGTGTACACGCTCCCGCATTATGCGCGCAGCTACCTCGACGGCAAGCTCGCGCGGTACCCGCTCTGGGTCGTGGACCTTACTTTGCTGTGGCCGAGCGAATCGCCCGGCTGGAAAAGCTGGACTTTCTGGCAACATTCGCACCACGGCCGCGTCAGCGGCATCGAAGGCGACGTCGACCTGAACGTGTTTGGCGGCACAGAGGTGGAGTTTCGGGAGATGATGAAGTAGAAAAGCCATTGCAAATAGTCGAATGAAGCTGCTATTATCGACTGCTCATTCCACCACCCGCACTTCCGTTCGGCGATTTTTGGCTTTGCCGGGCTCTGTGTCGTTGCTTGCAACGGGCTTCGTTTCTCCGTACCCTACCGTTTGAATGCGGTTGGCCGCGATGCCGTGTTGCGTCAAGTAGTCGCGCACGGCTGCTGCGCGGTCGCGCGAGAGTTGGAGATTGGCGTCGGCACTGCCGTCGCTGTCGGTATGGCCGGCGAGTTCGATTTTGGAGGATTTCAGGCGGTCCATGGCCGCGACAAGGTCGTCGAGCACGCCGTAGGATTCCGGTTTGATGGCCGATTTGGCGGTCTCGAAGTGAACGTCGAGTTCATAAACTTCATTCGATTCGTCCTCCATTTCCACCGAAAGCGTTGCCTCCATGATGCCCGGCTGATCGGGAACTTCGATGGTGCTCGATTCCTTTTGGTCCAAAAATCCTTGGTATTTGATTTTGTAGATGTCGCCCTTGGGCAGCAGGACTTGGAATTTTCCAGTGGCGTCGGTTTTGCGGGAAATACTTTTGCCTGAGTTGCTGCTTTCAAAGAAAATCGTCTCCGCGGCACGCGGCTTGGCGTTAAAATCAGTCACGACGACGTTCAGCAGTGCCTTGGTATCCGTCGCAACCAACGGCGTAACGGATTGGGAAAAGCCTTGGAATCCAGCAAACAGCAGAATGATCAGGAGGAAAAGTCGTTGCATTTTCAAACTCATTTTTCAACCTAACGCGAATTCCCCGAATTGTTACAAAGCAGGAAGCAGGCCAATTTCCGAAGCACTTCCAAGCTGCGATTTTTATAGCTTCATGGGTTTTCTGTTTGCCCTTGGGCCTCAGTCCTCCATTCCCATCAACGCTTTTCTATCTTGATCCGAAGGTTGATGACTTGGCCTTGATTGTGGACTTCGTACAAAAACGGGCTGGTTTTTCCAGCGTACTCCAAGTCCCATTTGCCTTGCATATCGCTGTTGTTGAAGAAACCGCTGTCAATGTCGTACAGTTTCATGCTGATTTTGTCCCCTTTGCAAATGCGTAGCATCACACTGCCGGGTATTGCACTGAGACTGTTACGGTTGTATTCGCTTTCAAAAAAAGCATCCTCGCCGATACAGAGCAGGTACTGAAGTTCGGGGAGGCGGCTGCCGGGTGGAATGAACTCGGCATCGTAGTTGGCGTCAATCATGTCCAGTTGCTCCAAGGCAACCCAATATTTCTGTTCTTCGGGCTTGTTGACCGCAACCGTTCCTTGCCCGACAACAGGGAATTTTGTTCCAAGGCTGATGTCGCTAACCATCAAGGCATACTTCAAATTTCCAGCTCCTGCCGGCGCCGTGAGCATATAATAAGGTATAAAAAGGCTGCCACGTGCGACGGTATTGGTGGCGCTAGGCAATTGGCCATCCAATAGGTGGGTGGTTCCCGAAACATTTTTGGGCGCACGTGCAGGATCAATGGCCAATTTGCCATTGGCATCCAACAAGGCGAGGTAGAAATAATATTTCCCCTTCTCCGGATTGCGCAAAATCGTCGTGTATTTGAATGCACAAGCGTAATGGACGCTGATTCCTTGCACACCATCCACCGTGGTCGGAATCACTTCGACTTTTTGAAGCGTGAATTGCTGCTCATCGTAATTGTATTTGACGGGCACTTCAAGCAGCATCTTTTTGGAAAAAATCTCCTTGGGGCCGCCTTCGGCACCGATCAGAATAAACGCGACCTCCGCCTCGGCGGGACCATCCATTTTCAAAGCATGGTAATTCACAAAAAACCTGACTTTGCTGCCGGGTTTGCCTTCGATCATTTCCAAAGACACGGAACGGGTTTGGTCGCTGTTGGCTGCAGTTTTCGAATCGAAAACCTGTTTGCCACCTGATCGGATGACGCATGCCAATTGGTAAGACGATTCGATACAATCTTCAGGACCATATTTGAATCCAATGTCTGAACTCAATGCCAAACCTGCCTGCTCGGTCATGAAATCCTTGGCATCGTAGTCCACCGTAAGATTCTTGAAATCAAAGACTTGATCGTTGAGAGAATGTCTGACAATCTTCTTGTGCTGCCAACTGATGCTTGTTTTGAAGCAATCGGTGTAAGAGCCTTCGCTGTTGGAAAGGGAAAAGATCAAATCCGCCTTTTGGGTGCCGCTTTCCAGTGGGATCTCCAAATATGGCACAAACAAGGATGCGCCGCGGGCGGCCATGCCCCTTTTACCACCGATCGTTTCAGAGGACGTGGAAATGCTTGTCTCCGAACTTTTCATGTTTTCGGAACGCAAAACCACGACGCCGTTTTGTTCCAAACGAAAGGCAAGGTCAAACCGCTGCTTGAAAAAATCCGTTTCTTCCCAATTGAAAGTGACATCATACTTAAAAAGCAAGCCTGTGATGCCCTTGCTGTATTGATCGACATTTTCGGTGGTGGTAAACTTGGAAAATGTCACTTTGCGCGGCGCTGCCTGCGAAAATCCGACCAGATTCCCCGCCAACAAAAGGACCAACAGAAGACAATATTGGGTGAAAAAGCGCGTGGTTTTCATTTTCTAGTTTATGCTGTGATGGGATTCGAAGACCTACCGGAGAAAACGTCCTCCTGTTGACCCGTGTTGGTTTCCTTCAAAATGCGAAGTGTTTCCAACGTTGCCGCTACGGTAGCGTAGGTCGGCGCAAACGCCCATCCAACAATTGGAATGAGCATCAAAAAATACATGACCACACCCAATCCGATGGCGAGGCCTTTGTGTTGACGACAAAATGCGACCGATTGCTTGATCGTCATCCGTTTGCGTTCCATCACGTAGTCCATGTACCCAAATCCGTAGAAATAGCTGGAAACGGCGATCGAAGCGATTTGCCCGACGCCGGGAAGCAAGCCAAGGGCAAGGCAGGTGAAAAATTCGTGAATGGAATTGCGAATGGCCAACAAAAGGGAGCGACCGATGTCCTGAATCGCTTCCTTCCAGGTGATTTCCGGCGTTTCCAGTCCCAGGACTTTCTTTTCGACGGCGACACTCAAATTGCTGAGGATCGGAGCCAAAACCACCTGTACCACATATTTGATGCTGATGAAGAAAAATGCGGCCACCGCGACCCAATAAACGGTTTTCATGAACCATTTGATCGCCGAGCCCATCCAACTCAGCCACCAAGGATAAGATTCTGCATCCGTCGAAATACTGCCAGCAACCGACGATGCCAACCAAAAAAACAGGCCGGAATAAATCACGGTCACAATGGCTGGAATAATCAGGTATTTGGTGAGTTTGTACTTAAAAATCACCGTGTGCGCTTCGCTGTACGCTTTGATTCCACGGCTGAATTCTGTTTGAAAACTCATTGGGCAAATGGATTAGTTGCGAATGAACCTTGTTGTTTGGGCATTTCCGTCGCGCATGGTGATACGCAAAATGTACGTTCCAGCAGCAAGCCGCTTGATTTGCAATTGCATACGTCCCGAATTCCCCAAATCTCCCTTTTCAAATTCCATCGCGGTTTTCCCATCAACGGTGACGATCTCCACCTTCGTGACCGGATTTTCAGGCTTCCTATTTTCCAGGACGAGCACATCCCCGGCCGGATTTGGGAAAACATTGATGGCTGCAACCTCCGCAAGCGGTGCCGCAACCGACACGCCCAAAGAATCCCAAACAGTGAGGATGGAATCGGCCTTGCAGGCATCCGGAATGCCATATCCCAACAAGGTATCGGGATTGGCAAATTGGCTTGCGCTCTCCCGAATCGCACGGATCACTTCCATGTTGCTGCGTTGCGGATGCGCGCCCATCAAGCATGCGGCAAAGCCGGCCATCAACGGTGCGGAAAAGCTCGTTCCACTGGAATTCGCGACTTGCCCACTGTTGCCAATCACGGCGGTAAACACGCCAAGTGCACAAACATCAGGCTTTACCTGCCCGTCAGCGCTTGGTCCAACTCCCGAAAAACCGGCAGAGGCGCCAAAAAAGTCCACCGCTCCCACACACAAAATGCTGTCTGCATCGCAAGGAGCCGATATATGGTGCCATGGGCTATTGCCTTCATTTCCAGCACTGTTGACGACCAAAATTCCGCGTGAGGCAGCAAGATCGGCTGCCCGGCTCACAATCGTGGTGTTTCCGTCAAGATCTGCATAGGAATAGCTCACAGATCCGCTGTCAAAAAGCGTGTACCCCAAGCTGCTTTGAATCATATCTGCACCCAACGAATCCGCCCATTCCACAGCCATCATCCAATTGTCTTCTTCTTGATTGGTCTCAGAACCGACATTTTCGGTGCGGGCCAAGGCCAATTTTGCATGGGGCGCACTACCGACCATCGTGCCGGGAAGGTTGGCGACGATCGTGCTCATCACATTCATCCCATGGTTGTTTTCGTCAAAAATGGTCGTGTCATGGTTCACAAAATCGTAGTACGTCAGCAGACGCCCTTGAATCCAAAGCGAATCGAATGCTGGAATCGTATCTGCATTCAAAAATCCAGCGTCAAACACGGCAATCAAAACATCACGCCCCGTTTTGCCTTGTTGGTGTAAACAGCTCAAATTCAATTGCTCAATCTGAAATTGCGCCTGTCCATAGTCGATGTTGGATCCGCCGGTTTTGCCCGCAGCCGAACCATCTACAAAACCTTCGTAGCGGCTGTTGGTGAATTTGGCGACCGGCTGCATCGCAGCAATGGCTGGACAAATCTCCTGCAAGTCCTTGAGGCTTTTGTCCGTCATGACGCTCACGGCATTGATCCACCGGGAAGATGCATGTACCTGAATGCCAGCATTCTGCAATTGAGCCTTATAGGTATTGCTCACCGGCCAATCGATGGCATTGGGTTGGATACCCAGTGTAACCCGGCGCTCCAATGATTTCGGAGACAAATAGCTCTCTGGATTTTGAGCCCATTTGGACTGTTCAGGTCCTTTGTCACGGAAAAAAATCCAGACTTTTTGCTGTGCAAACAACAAATTGCTGGACACGAGCAAGCAAATCAGTAGAAACAGTCGGTGAATTCTTGGCATTTTTTCTTCAAAAATCGATCAGCGATCAAGTTAGGGCTTTCAACGCAGAATTGAAAAGCCTGTCATTTTAACGCTGAAAACATTGGAAGGTTACTTGCAGGTTCTTGGAAGTTCATTCGCCCAACAATCCGCCTCAGAATGTGAAATGAGGCCTTTGGCGATCAAAAGGCGATAAAACGGGGAAATCGTTGAATGATGAAAATCAGCGCTTCGTGTTGACCGATGCCGATAATTTTGAAAAATCCTTAAAATCATCCGATTCAGCGGGTGCTTGCAATGTTTTGCGGCGAATCGGCGCTGTAGACGTTAACGGAGCCTTTTTGAGGTCCTTCAATTCTGCAAGAAAGGATGCCGCAAAGTCTCGTTTCTCAAAAATTTGATGCCGCATGGGATCGATGTTGGCGTTGGTGCGGTTGGGATTGGCACTGATTCCCATGATTTGCAAATGTGGCAAAAGACCACTCAAGGCAACAAGATCCGACTTCTCGCCGTCAAGGTCCACCATCAGAATGTCAATACTGAGTTTGGAAAGCAACCGTGTCGCCTCCTCAAGAGAGGTAACTTCGAATACAAAATTGCTCTTGTAGACTTTCGAAAGCACCTTCAATACGGTTTCCCGTAGGCTACTTTCTTGCGTCACAAGCAAGAGATTGAATCGTTTCATAAACGCGATCCTTTGCGGAATAAACTGACAGCCAAGGCTTTGTCAGTGTTGATTGAAAATCGGAAACTATTTTTCCTTAAAACGGAACGCAAGATAGGTTTTCAAGTCCTTTGAAGGATGCGTTGGTTTTCCACAAACGGGATTGTTGACGTGGAATTGACAGATTTGCACCACATTCCCCGTCCTGCAAATCGTGTTGTTGGCTGCTCCCGAGAGCTTGTTCGCTATCGTTCTTGTGGAAAAGTTCTCTCCGTTTTGCTTCCGTTGCCTTCAAAGACGAAACCTCTGCAAACGGAAAATAGCGCGCCGCCTGAAGTGAGAATTTCTATCTTTGTCGCCTAAGTAAAAGCGATGCAAAAGGTTCCGAAAATATTGGTTTGCAACGATGACGGCATCACCGCCCAAGGCATCAAGGCACTTTGTCAGGTGGCGCGCGAATTTGGCGAAGTGATCGTCGTCGCGCCCGATAGCGCACAAAGCGGTATGGGTCATGCGATTACGATTGGCGAACCGCTGCGCCTGGTGGAAGAGGAATTTGAGCCCGGACACAAAGGATGGGCCTGCTCCGGGACCCCGGCGGACTGCGTGAAGTTGGCAACCGGCGTTTTGATGGACGAGAAGCCGGATTTGCTCATTTCGGGGATCAACCATGGCGCCAATTATTCGATTTCCGTGGTGTATTCCGGAACCATGTCGGCGGCCATGGAAGGTGCGATCGAAGGGATTCCGTCCATCGGATTCAGCTTGTGCGACTTCGCCCACGATGCCGACTTCAGTGCTTCGAAGGAAATTGCAAGAGTCATCATTCGGAAGGCCTTGCACGCCCACATGCCCGCGGGAACCTTGCTGAACGTGAACATTCCCAAACTGCCGATGTCGGAAATCAAAGGCATTCGCATCACACGGCAGGCCATCGGACGTTGGGTCGAAGAATTTGACCAACGGCTCGATCCCTACGGACGGAAATATTACTGGCTCACCGGCAAATTCAAGCAAGAGGACGAAGGTCAAGACACCGACACTTGGGCCTTGGACAATGGATTCGTCAGCGTTTGCCCCGTGCAGTTTGACCTCACCGCCCACCATGCAATGGCTGCATTCAACCAATGGAATCTCCAAATCCCCTGAAAATCTACGTGATCGCGGGCGAAGCCTCCGGAGACTTGCATGGCAAGAATCTCTTTCTGGGCTTCAAACAACACCGTTCTGATTTGATTTTCAGAGGCGTAGGTGGCGATGGATTGCGAAGTCAAGGGATGACCCTCGTCAAGCACATCCGCGACACCAATTTTATGGGTTTCACGCAGGTTTTGGCCAATCTTGGCAAAATCAAGCAGTTGTTCAAAGCGGTAAAGGCCGATGTTGTGGAATTCAAGCCGGATGCGGTCGTGCTGATCGACTATCCGGGCTTCAACTTGCGCATTGCCAAGTGGTTCAAATCCCGGGGCATCAAAGTCTATTATTATATCTCTCCGACGGTCTGGGCCTGGAAGAAGTCCCGCATCCACAAAATCAAAGCGCGGGTCGACAAATTGTTTGCCATTCTTCCCTTCGAAAAGCCATTTTACGCCGCTGAAGGATACGAGGTCGAATACTGCGGTCATCCCCTGCTCGACGAAATCGCAGGTCGGCAATTCCATCCCGAGGAGACGCGCCGGCAATTATTGGATCCCGACGAAAGGTTGATCGCCCTGCTTCCCGGCAGCCGAAAGCAGGAAATCAGCCGGATGTTGCCGCAAATGCTGGCGATCAAAAACCGGTTTCCACGTTCGCGGTTTGTGGTGGCGGGTGCGCCCACGCTCACGCCGGAGGTGTATGCGGAGATCATCGGCAACGCGGATGTGCCGGTGCTGTTTGGGCATACCTATGATTTGCTCGCCGCCGCCGATGCGGCTTTGGTCACTTCCGGAACGGCCACGCTGGAAACCGCGCTTTTTGGCGTGCCGCAGGTGATTTGCTACGCCGCCAACGGCCTCAGCGTCTGGATTGCGCGCAAACTCATCAAAGTGCGCTTTATCGGATTGGTCAATCTGATCCTTGACCGCGAGGTGGTCCGCGAACTGATTCAGCAGGATTTGCATCCCGAAGCTTTGGCAGCCGAATTGCGGCGCCTGCTTGACGACCCCAAACGCAAGGCGCAAGTCAAAGCCGACTACGCGGAATTGCATGAGAAACTCGGAGAACCAGGGGCTTCAGGTCGCGTCGCAAAGCGGATTTTGGAATTGATGGGGCAATAAAGATCGCAGCTCAATAAACGAGCAAACGCATTTCGGTCATTTCTTCCATCGCGTACCGTAGGCCTTCACGCCCCAATCCCGAATCTTTGACCCCGCCATAAGGCATGCTGTCGATCCGGAATCCGGGGACGCCACCGACGATGATGCCTCCGACTTCCAATTCCGCGTGTGCCAATTTCATCCGGTCGATGCGGTTGGTGAATATGCCGACTTGCAAGCCATAACGGCTGTCATTCACCTTGGAAATTGCGGTTTCAAAATCAGGAACGGATTCGAGGATCGCAACGGGCCCGAAGACCTCCTCGGTGTTGACCTTCATCGTTGCATCGGTGTTGGTCAACAATGTCGGCGCATACAAATTGCGATGTGCATCCAAAACATGTCCGCCAGCAAGGATTTTTGCGCCGGATTCGACTGCTTCGGAGACCCAAAGCGCGATTCGTTGCAAATGCCCGGCATCGATGATCGGCCCATTCAGGATGCCCTCCTCTTGCGGATTGCCTGACTTGAGTTGCGAAATATGTGTAATCAAAGCCGCTTCGAATGCCTCCCTGACCGAATCAACGACATAAATGCGCTGCGTTGAGATACAAACCTGACCCGCGTAAATGTAGGCTCCTGTGCAAATCAAGGCGGCAGCCTTGTTCACGTCGGCCGTTTCGTCGACAATTACTGCGGCGTTGCCGCCAAGTTCCAATGCGATCTTTTTCTTCCCGGAAATGCTTTTCAAAAACCAACCCACTTTGTCGCTGCCCGTGAATGAGAGCATGGCAATCCGTTCGTCGCGTACGAGGGACTCGGCTTGGATATTGTCGCAGACCAATGCCTGAAATGCCTCGGGAGGATAACCTGCTTCGAGAATCAAGGCGGCCAAAGCCATCGTAGTAAGCGGTGCCTGCGGTGCAGGCTTCACAATGATCGGACAGCCAACCGCCAGAGCGGGGGCAACTTTGTGCAAAACCAAATTCAAGGGGAAATTGAACGGCGTAATCCCCGCCACCACACCCACGGGAAACCGCTTGGTCAATGCCGTTTTCCCCTCCCCGATTCCAAAATCCATCGGTACGACCTCGCCCTCGAAGCGCGTTGCCTCTTCAGCCGCCATCCGCAAGGTCACAACGCCGCGGTCCAATTCGGTTCGGGCATAGCCGATCGGCTTCCCCGCTTCCCGTACGATCAAATCGACGAAATCAGTCCGTTTGGATTCCAGTAAATCTGCCAAAGTCTGCAACATTTTGGCTCGTTTTCCTGCCGACCAACCTTGCATTGTTCGGCGCCCCGCGTGCGCGCAGGCGATGGCATCCCCGACTTGCTGCGCACTCGCCAAAGGCAAGGATGCCAGCAATTCACCCGTGTATTTGTCGAATACATCATGTGTTGCGACGCCAGTGTGTTGCCATTCGCCGGCGATAAAATTGGCTACGCTGAGGATGTTGCGGTAATTTCCCATGGTTTGCAATTTGGGGAATTCCTGGTACAAACTGTCAAAAAGCTCGTTGCATTGAACGAACTCAACGCTCCAATAGATGCTGCGGAATTGGGTGTTCCCGAAGGATATTCCTAGCCCGCTCTAACTTTTCAGGGAACCTTACGACATTTTCGTATTGGTTCAACGTAGGATCAACCTTGAGCTTCGATTTCTTTTTCATCAAATTCAAATTCGTTACCGACATGCTAAGATACATCATTTTCGAAGAATTAGGTACGCCTCATACGTCCTATTTTGGTTAAACGTCTCCCATTTGCCGAAGTACAACCCTAAAATTTTATACTCTCCGGACAAGCGTTCAATATGTTTCGAGATTGCCATTCTATACAACCTTGTTCTCGACGAAGTGCTTCCTTCAAAAAAAACAAGAGCTCCGGGATGATGTTCAAGAAATTCAGCAATGGCACTAGCGACAGTTGCAAGAACCATTTCTGAATCTCCATTATTCGAAACTGCAAAATCATCGAACTCACCTGCTTCCTCCAATAAGTCCCCGTACGCTAAATTAAAAAGTTGAAAATTGACCGAGGGTAATTTCCCTTCACCTGGGTCAATTCGCTGGAATTCAATTCGCTTTTTCACTATCCCATTGGGCCCGATGCTTTCAAACTGAAAAATGCATCCACCTTCACTTGCCGACAAATCATATCTCGCCACAAATCTTCTCTTCTTTTTCCCAAATATAAAATCAAATAACCAAATTAAAAAGCAATTAATTCATTTTTATTAGCTTTTTGCTATGTATGTGCTCATTGTCAAAAAAACAAGGCCGCAAAGAAACCCAGTTTCTTCACGGCCCTTCATTGCCTCAATCAGCCTTTGATGGTAAAAATCGGTGTCAATTCGGCGACGGCACCGACGAGGCCTGCCTCGGTTTGCGTGTCGATCACGGGAGCGATTTCCTTGAATGCCCACGGGGCTTCTTGCTTTAAGTGCTCCTCCCATTTCTGCCGGATGTCTTGGCGTCCACGCATTTGGGGCGATTTCGGATCGATCGGTGTGATGATCTTGAAATGCTCCATAAAACGCTGAAACTCCAATTCGGTGGCTTTCATGGCTTGCCCACGCGACATTGCCCGACCGGCTCCGTGGCTTGCACTCTGCATCGAACCGGCGGCGCCGTTGCCGCGGAGGATGAAGCTCGAAGCACCCATGGAGCCCGGAATCAGCACCGGTTCACCGGTGTAGGCAAAGGGCGTGCCCGCCATCGCCTCCATGCCACGCGCAGGCGTAGCGCCTTTGCGATGCAGGAATTCATCGTTTCCGGCATTCCAGACCAAATTGTGACCCGAGTCCCACAACAACTTGAATTCGCGGTCGCCGAGGGCTTCTTCCAGCACGCGCCGCAGCATCATGCTCAGAAACAAGCGGTTGGCGTAGGCAAAATTCGCGGCATTGGCGAGTGCCATCTGCACAGCTTCGAATGCGGGACGGTACTTTTCGCTCGTTGGCAGCGGTAAAATACCATTCTTGGGGAGGCTCAAAGTCTTCGGATAGATTTCGCGAAGCAACATTTCTGCGTACCCCGAGGCCGGATAGCCGATGCTGACAGATCCGGTGTGAATCATCACAACGACCGCGCCGGGCTTGAGTCCCCATTGGTAGGCCGTCGTCGAATCGAGGATCGACTTGACCTCCTGCACCTCAACGAAGTGGTTTCCACCACCGATCGAACCGATTTGCGCATCGTAGCGCGGGTCGGTATGCGCCGTGTAATTGGAGAGGCCTTCGGAAATGCCATTTGCAAACATTTGGCCATTTTCACTGACTTGATCGAGCGCTTTCCATTGCTCCTCCTTCCGAAAATGCTTCCAAATTCCTTGCTCGCCCAACATTCCGGAGGTTTCCACCAGTCCGGGCAAACCTTCACGGAGCAAAGCCTGCTTTTGCAGCGGGTGCAAAGGAATTTCGCGGGCACCTTCGAAGAAAACATGGCGGATACGCTGTTCCAAAGCGGGCAAATTGGCGCGAACTTCGTCGACGGTCCAGTCGGTGAGCATCAGACGCATGCCGCAATTGACGTCCCGGCCAATGGCCTGCGGCGTCATGAAACCTCTGGTTTTGAGCACGGTTCCAATGGGAATGCCTGCTCCCTTGTGAAAATCGGGCGTTACCGCGATCTCCACAATGCCGGGATTGGTGCAATCGAAGAAATCCGGCTCCACTGCGGCAATACGCTCAACGGTTTCTTGCAATTCGAGCAAACCGCTGAGTTCGTCCACCGCGGCTTTTTCGACTTTGACATCGGCATTGGCGAAGACTTTTACCGGAATCGCATGCGGATTGGGCAGTGTGAGTTCTACTGCTGAAATTCTATTCATCATTGTGAATGAGAAATTAGAAATGAAAAATTAGAAATGCTCCTTTGGGTTTGAATTCATTCAAATTTTGGAGCGGACGCACATTGTTGATGTGCGAAGGGATGGGCATCCGGGAACCTTGCGTAAAGGTCAGCAGCAGAATGGATGCCTTTGTGATGCAAACATACGTGACCTTGATGGAGATTTGGCAATTGCAGGTTCAATGGCAGATTTTCCACGGGGAATGGCGATAATCCTGACGTCAGCGGCAAGTACCTGACGAATTCGAAGGGAAAGGAGGTCATGGGTTTGCCGGGAACGGGCTCCACAAGCATCAAATTCAATTCTTCCCGGAAAATTCACACCGCAACGACGATATTGCATCCGAATGCCAACAATTGAGAGGGCATGGGGTTTTAGAACAAAAGAATAGGACTTTGGGATACCGCAGCCTGCAACAATGTGTACAAGACCTTGAGCGCCACGGACATCTGGTGCGTATCAAGGCCGAGATGGACCCCTATCTTGAAATTGCCGAAGTGCAACGGCGCATTTATGAGGCAAAAGGACCGGCGCTTTTGTTTGAAAATGTCAAAGGAAGCCCGTTTCCAGCAGTAGCCAACCTCTTCGGGACGATCGAACGCAGCCATTTTATGTTTCGCGACACGCTCGCGCGCATGCAAAAGGTCATGGAACTCAAAGCGAATCCGCCTGCCTTCCTGAAAAATCCTTTCAAATATTGGGATCTGCCGATGGCTGGCATCCATGCGCTGCCTCGGAAAAAGTGGTTTTCGGCGCCAGTGATGTATGGCGAAACGACGTTGGACAAATTGCCACAAATCCAATCGTGGCCGATGGATGGTGGGGCTTTCATCACCTTGCCCCAAGTCTACTCAGAGGATCCGGAAAAACCGGGACGGATGAAGAGCAACCTGGGTATGTACCGCGTCCAAATTTCGGGAAATGATTATGTTCCGAATCAAGAATTGGGCTTGCACTATCAAATTCACCGCGGCATCGGCGTACACCATTCGAAGGCGCTTGCTGCAGGCAAACCTTTGAAGGTCAGCATTTTTGTCGGGGGTCCTCCCTCCCATACCTTCGCAGCTGTCATGCCGTTGCCCGAGGGTTTGGCGGAAGTGATGTTTGCCGGTATGCTTGGCGGACGGAGCTGGAAATACAAGAAGGCTGACGGCCATACGATCAGCGCATTGGCCGACTTTTGCATTACCGGAACGATCACGGAATTCACCAAACCCGAAGGTCCGTTTGGAGATCACTTGGGCTACTACAGCCTTCAGCATCAATTTCCGGTGATGAAGGTCGAGAAGGTTTACCACCGCAAGGATGCGATTTGGCCGTTTACCGTCGTTGGACGGCCGCCGCAAGAGGACACGAGCTTTGGCCACCTGATCCACGAGATCACCGAACCGGTTGTTCCAACGGAAATTGCGGGCTTGCGCGCGATGCACGCCGTCGATGCCGCCGGCGTACACCCGCTTTTGCTTGCAGTGGGTTCGGAGCGGTACGTCCCCTATTCGAAGCGCAAACCACAAGAAATCCTGACGATTGCGAATGCGATTTTGGGTTTCAACCAGGCCTCGCTGGCAAAATACCTGATGATCGTCGCCGGGGAAGACAGTCCGGCACCTGATATTCACGACATTCCAGCCTTCATTCAGCACCTTCTCCAAAGAATCGACTGGACACGGGATTTGCATTTCCAGACCCGCACCACAATTGATACCTTGGATTATTCGGGTTCGGGATTCAATGAAGGTTCCAAAGTGGTGATGGCTGCTGCCGGCGAACCGATTCGCAGTCTCGCCAAAGAATTGCCAGAATCCATGGCGACCTTGCCAAAAGGCTTCTCGAGGCCCAAAATCGCCCTTCCGGGGATCGTGGTGGTCAACTCGCCAGCCTTCAAGGATGTCTCGACGGCGCAAGCCGATGCGGAAAGGCTATGTCGTTATCTGGAGAATGCAAATTGGCCGGATGCGCTCCCGATGGTCGTGATGGTCGATGATGCTGAATTTGCTGCAGCCAAAATCAACAACTTCCTTTGGGTAACATTTACGCGTTCCAATCCTTCGCATGACATTTACGGGGCCCATAGTTCGACAGTCTTCAAGCACTGGGGCTGCAAGGGTCCATTGGTCATCGATGCACGGATCAAGCCGCACCATGCGCCACCGTTGGTCGAAGATCCAAAAGTCACAAAGCGCGTGGATGCCTTGTTTGCCAGCGGAGGGATTCTCTCCAAATGGGGATAAGACTTGTTTGCATACAGTTCAAAAGAAAAGCCCGACTACGAAGCCGGGCTTTTCTTTGAATACAAAATTATCTGATTAGCGTACCAAGGTCACGGGACCATTGTACTCTTTGTCAGCGATTTTCACCAAGTAAAAATAGACACCGTCGTTCGCATCTTGGTCATCCAAGGTTTTGCCATTCCAGCCCTGAACTTTGTTCAAGCTTTCATACACTTTCACACCCCAGCGGTCAAAAATTTGAACGGTAAAGGGCTGTGAACCTGTATAATTCACTTGGAAGATGTCGTTGATGCCGTCATCGTTAGGACTAAACACGTTAGGAATGAACAGATCAGGGGTGACAATCATGTACGGGCCATGCACCACTTCCGATACGCATCCTTCAGCGTTGGTAACCGTCAATGTCACCATGAATTCGCCAATTCCAGTGAAGGAATGGGTAGGGTTCAGCTCCTGAGAGGTGAATCCGTCGGAGAAATCCCAATTGTAGCTGACGCCATTTTGGGACTCGTTGATGAAATTGACTTGCGTATTGGGCAACGACAACTGAACGGGGCACCATGGATCAGAGGTGAACGCGGCAACCGGAGGTTCGGCAACTACCACGTTGATCGTGCTGATGGAAGCTTCGCAACCACCTGGGGCTGCTGCGGTCAAGGTCACATTGTAAGTGCCTGGAGCCTCATAGATGTGACTTGGGGTCGGAAGGTTACTCACTGGCGAACCGTCGCCAAAGTTCCATGTGTAGGCAACGGCGTTTCCGGTTGCCTGGGTGAAGCTCATCGCATGTGGTGCGCAACCATGATCGCGGGAGCTCAAGTAACCCATGTCAGGCATTGGCAGTACGCTGATCGTCACCGATGCAGTGTCTGCGCATCCACCTACACTGCCGAAGACGGTGTAAGTGGTGGTGCTGCCCGGAGTTGCCACAACGACTTCTCCTGTCGTAGATGAAAGCCCGGTGCTAGGAGACCAATTGTAGGTGACACCCGTCAATGCTGACGTTACCGTCAATGTGGATGGGGTTCCATCACAAACCGTTGCGGTGTCTGCTTCGAGTTGCATTGCAATTTCAGGAATTACCGTCACAAAAACGGAGTCTTCGGTCCGGCAAAGGCCCGTGTAAACCGTCAGATGGTAATAGCCAGAGTTCAACGGATGCGCAATCGGATCCAAAATCGTCGTACTGCTCAAAGTGCCACCCGGTGTCCAGTCAAAGAAGATGTCATTGGGGCTGGCAGGATCGGTGGTTGTAAATGCATAGCTGCCATTCAGTTGTGCTTCATTACCATAGCAAATCGTGATGTTGTCCCCTGCATCTGCGATCGGCGTCGAAAGTAAACTGACCAGAACGCTATCCATTGGACTTTCGCAACCATAGTTGGTGATCGCTTGGACATAATAGGTGGTGGTCATGATCGGATTTACAGTTGGATCCTCAACCGTCTGGCTGGAGATATTGACATCAGGCGTCCAGAGATAGCTGTATGTGGCAGTAG
The DNA here is from genome assembly GCA_016718825.1 of Bacteroidota bacterium. NCBI lineage: Bacteria > Pseudomonadati > Bacteroidota > Bacteroidota bacterium. The sequence goes on from JADKCL010000073.1 coordinate 126,138, forward strand.
AGTCTCCACCTGCTTGCGCATCCAACATCACATCCTCTCCCAAACACATTTCCCTGTCAGGGCCTGCATCGACCGTCGGATTGGTGTGGACATTGACCACCACTTGATCTCCATAACTCGGGCAATTGTTGCTGAATACAACCAACGTATAGGTGGTTGTAATCGGAGGTCCCGCCATTGGATTGGGATCCGTAACGGTAGAAAGCCCTGTGCCAGGTGACCATTCGTAGGAATAGGCAGGGCCCGCGCCAAAACCCATGCCTTCAAGCTCGACGGAATCACCCTCGCAGATGTCTCTGTCAGGACCGGCATCTGCCACTGGAATTGGATTCACATGAACGACAACCGTAGACAATGTATCGGTGGTGGTATAGTCACTTGTACATCCATTGCCAGCTGTCACGACAAGTGTATAAGCCGTGGTCGTATCAGGACGGGCGCATGGATTCATGATCGTCGTGCTGTTCAGTCCGGCAGCTTGGAACCAGTTAAATGTATAGGGACCGGTGGCACCAGAAATCGTCGGTGTCAAGATCTGGCAAGGAGCAGAATCCCCGCAGAGCCACAAATCAGGCCCAGCATCCACAATTGGCTTTGGAAGAACGGTCACCAAGAGAGAATCGATATTGCTCAAGCAACCATTGGTATCCGTGACTTGCACATAATAATACTGTGTCGTCGTCGGATTGGCATTTGGGTTGGGCGAATTGATATTTGAAAGACCGCAGTTGCCAGAGGCACACCACCATGTGTACCAATAGCCCGGCGTGCCGCTTGCTGCAAATGCCTGAATGCCAGTGCCGCCTTCACCTTCGCAGAAGGAAACATCAGGGCCGACGGTGACCGTAGGTGGCGGAATATTTCCGACTGTCGTTGTATTGACGACGGAGCAGCCGTTTGCGTCCGTCACGGTCACGGTATAGGTTCCAGCATCCAAACCGGTTGCAAGCGAAGTGGTCTGCGCGTTCAAGTCGCTCCACAAATAGATATAACCTGGGGTACCGCCCGCAGCTGTGACGCCTGCCGTACCGTTTGGAATATTCAGCGCACAGGATGTTGGCGTACTGGTGACGACAGCAGTCAATTGAGATGGCTGTGTGATCGTGGCCGAAGCAGTTGCTGTACAACCATTTGCATCCGTAGCGATCACCTGATAGGCGCCTGCCGAGAGGTTGAAAATATTGGGGCCAGACTGGTTAATCGGCTGCCATTGGTAGGTATAAGGTCCCGTTCCGCCGGAAGCATTCGCAGTTACACGTCCGTCGTTGCCGCCAAAGCAGCTCGCAGGGAATGCGCCAGCGATCACCGATACTTGTGATGGCTGCGAAACTTGCACCGTCGTGGAGGCTGTACATCCGGCACTGTCCACGATGCCAACCGAATACGTGCCCGCGGCGAGGTTGGTCGCCGTTGGCGTCGTCTGATTGTTGGCAGCACCGTTCCAGAAATAACTGTAAGGAGACATCCCGCCGGTGATATTCACCGTCGCTGAACCGTCGTTTCCGCCAAAACAGCTGGTAATCACAGAAGAGGTAGTCACGTTCATCGGTGGCCAAACCGTTACAATCACCGTATCGATCGACGAACAACTTGTTTGGTTGTCTGTCGCCGTTTGGAGATAAGTATATGTCTGCGGAAGTAAGGTGGAATTCGTCAACGTCACCGTCGTCTGCGAGGCGGTAGGATTGGACAAGCCGGTCGTCGGCGACCAAGAATAAGTGTAGTTGGAAACAGGCGTTCCTCCCAAAGAAGCCGAACCGCCGCTGCAGAAATCAACATCGGGACCGGCATCAGGGTAAACACCCACAAAAACAGATACTTGCCCGGTGTCTGCACCGTTGCAACCATTGGCATCTGTGATCGTCAAAATCCAATCGTAAGTGCCCGTCGCCGGATAGGTGTGGGTCACACAGGAGTCTTGTGCCTGCGGGTTATTGCCGATGTTTCCACCGCCAGTCCATGAAAACTGGAACGGGGCTATGCCCGTAAGTGAATCCGCGCATAACGTTACTGTCCCACAACCGTTGTTGAAAATATTGGCTGTGCCTTCAAGGTTGCCCACGATGATTTGGACCGTGAACTGATTCGACCCAATGATCGGGCAGGCATCATCGGTGGTCGTCATCAAAAATGTATAAGTGCCCGTCGCTGTAGGTGTCCAGCAGAATACCGCTGTTGGCGGGTTGCCGGCCGTTCCGACAATCGTATCCGTTACACTAGGATTACCCAACTGCGTGAAGGTTGCACCGGGGATATTCATGCTCCACCAAGTCGTGACGACCTGCGTGTTGTTGGGGTCGGCAGTCTGCAAGTTGAAGCAGAGGTTGCTATTGACACATGTGGTGATCGTAAAGCCGTTGGCAGATCCGCCGCTGATGTTGGTCGGGTTGTTGACCGTCGGCAAATTGTTGGCCGGGCAATTCAAAACCGTCATTTGAATATCGCGGACAATCGTATTGATCAACACGCCGTTGCGATATTCCTGCACGTAAACGCAAAACACACCCACGACCACGTTTCCTGGAGTCGGCGTCACAACGATGTCACCCGTGGCGGAGTTGATCGTGATATTCCAAGATGGCCCGAGCGGTGCTGCAAGCGAATAACCGGGCGCGTAAGTGACTTGTGTGGTACCGGAGTTGTAGCACGGTCCTAGCGAATAAACCAAGGAGTCGCCTTCTGGGTCAAATGCACCTTGGTTAAAGGTGTAGGGCTGTCCTGCGCAGATATAAGGAACAGGTGGATTGACAAATTGTGGCGAGCTATTGCAAGGAACAATGTTGGTATTGAGGGTAGTAGCATTTGTTGTGATACTCTGGCTGCCAGCATTGCTCAAGGAAGTAATGGCAGGGTTTCGGCAACATCCCGACCACGAAATCGTGAAAATACAGTTGGGGACGTTGCAAATGTTATAGTCTCGAAACCAATAAAACTCCTGCACACCATTGATCGTAGCGCCAGGTGTGGTGCAGCGCGTGCTCGCACCGGGGCACAACGGAGTCACCTCCTGTGTTGCCTGTGGGGACCAGCCCGTTACTGGGGACGGTTGCCCGCAACCCGGTGTCTGGGACGTGAAAGTGATTGCATTGGAAATCGAATTGGAGCCGGTGCAGTCCCGGTAGGCACGCAAGTGTACTCGTATGGTACATGCGTTGATACATTCGTAAGTCAAGTCAACTCCCATTTGGTGGGATGCTTTGACTGAATGAAAAGAGACAAGGAACGAAAAGAGCAACGCTGACAGATAGACCAGTCTTTTCATAAGTGCTTTTTGAAGCATTTTTCTAGTGGTACAGGGTAAGAATTCAACCTTTGGAGTGCTAACGACACGAGATCATCGGACACTCCTCTAATTGTCCGGTTGGAAATTAGCTATTCCGTACTCATTTGACAAACCAGCCTACCTCAACTGCCATTTTACCCGCCTGAACGGTTATTTTTTATGCTAAAAGTCAGTCTTTCTAAATTCGTAGCGGGACGGTTCTCAACATCGAAATTTCCTGAAAATTGAATCTCAGATCATCCGATTCGTCCTATTTGATATACATGTCGACTGAATTGTGGATAGATCGCTTCCTTTCAGCATTCAGCAGGAAATATTTTACATAATTCCTTGTTTATCAATGATCCATGCAGAATAAAGTTCTTTGTTCACCAGAAATGAGGATTTCCCATTCGGACCAATAAGAATCACTGAAAAACGACCACCTTTTCGGCTTTTCCCTGTCGGAGGTAAAGGTTGATGATTTGCCTGACATCTTTGTTGTCTGGAAACTGCTGCACGCATGCCCGAAGTGACGCTACCTCACTCTCCACAAATTCAGATTCGACAAAACCGTAGCCTGCGTACCGACCGTTTTCCACAAGCACCAAAGACCTTTCCGCTTCGTGCCGGCCTCGGTCAACGATCAGCATGTTTTCTCCAGAATACTTCAAGCGATCAACCACCATCTGCGCGCGCTCGTTGTAGGAATCCGGCTCCTCATGACCAATGCAAGCGCCTTTACATTTATGTATGGCAAATGAAAAACAGGGCCCCTTCACTTTCTGCAAGCCTAAATGCCGTTGACAAAGCTGCAACTCGTCCAACATCCGTTCCAAATAACCGCGTGCTTCTGCGACCGAAGAAAACGCGCTCACCGGCTCCTGCCCGCCCTTGCGGATATGTTCCGTGCGAAAGGTCAGGTAACCTGCAGGATCCCTGTTGGCAAACAGCCCGACATTAAAGCGGGAACGCCTTTGTGCGCGGTTGAAAATCGGCTTGAATCGCTTGATTTCGTCGGATTCCTTCAGCAATGCCACCAATTCGCTGCCGGTCACCGCGTAGCGGATATGGGCGATTTGGGCCTTCATTTCAACAGCTTTGTTGTTGGTATTGTTGGCGAAATGATTCAAAACCCGGCTGCGTATGTCTACGCTTTTTCCAACGTAGATCAACTGATTGCGCTCGTCATAGAAGTAATAAACGCCAGTCTCGTTGGGTAGCCGGTCGATTTGATCCTTTTTAAGGTTGGCATCGGGGTTCATCCTGCTCAATTGGGATGCCTCCGAAAGGTCGCGGGATCGGCCCTTTGCCAACTCTTGAAGATGCTCAAACAGCAACACCGTCGATTGCGCATCCGCCAAGGCGCGATGAAAAGTCTTGACTTCCAATCCCAAAGACTGACAAAGCGGTCCTAAACGGTAGGTCTTCTTTCCAGGAATCAAACTTCGGCTCATTTCCACTGTGCAAAGCACCTGCCGCTTGTAATCAAACCCCAATGACTTGAATTCGTTGCGAATAAATCCGTAGTCGAATTTTGCATTGTGGGCCACCAAGGTGCAACCTTCGGTCATTTCCACGATCTTGCGGGCGATTTCGTAGAATTTCGGCGCGCCTGTAACAAGTTCGTTTGTGATGCCCGTAATCGATGAAATGCGGTAGGGAATGCGTTTTTCCGGATCGACCAAGGAGGAAAACTCTCCTACTACCTTGGTGCCATCATGAAGGAGAATGGCGATTTCCGTGACACGGTCACTTTGCGTATTGCCGCCCGTTGTCTCTATGTCGATAATGGCAAACATCCCAACAAGATTAGCCAATATCTCTGGAAAGTGGAGAATGTTGCGTAAAAAATTGTTGCGGAACTTCCGCTTATCTAGACCAAATCAGCGATACTGCGGTTTTCCAAAACACTGAGTGTGCTGTCACGCACCTCGATCATGACGCGCTTGAGCGAGCATGCTTCCTCCTCGGGGCAATCTGCACATCTTTCGTAATAGTTCAGGCTCACACAAGGAAGCATAGCGATCGGACCTTCGAGAATACGGTAAATTGCAGCTACGCTGATGGTTGCTGGGTCCCGCAACAAGTAGTATCCCCCACCCTTCCCGAGCCGAGATCCCAGTAGACCCTGATTTTTGAGATCCAATAAAATTGCCTCCAAAAACTTCCGCGGGATGTTTTCATCCGACGCGATTTCTGAAATCACCACCTGTACACCTTGGCCCCTGCGGGCAAGATTGGCCATCGCTTTGAGTCCATATTTCGTCTTTTTCGAAATCATTGATCAAATTTAACCTCCACCGCTGATACATCAAGGTTTTGAATGTCGTTTCGCAGTCGATCAACCACAAAGTTTTTCATTCCCGAAATTTCAAATTCACACCCATTGAAAAATCATGCCTAAGTTTAGTCCATGGAAAATGCAGCCGATTCGCAGCTACCTGCCCTGCAGGCCCTCAATGCGTTGTTTTCAGAATGGACGGGGCACTTGCCGATGCATGTGCAGGCCATTCCGCTTGCAGGTTCAGACCGCCGCTATTACCGGCTCAGTGATGCCCAGCGATCTGCCATCGGCGTTTACAGCAAGGATTTGGCTGAAAACAAGGCCTTTCTGAGCTTTTCAAAGCATTTCAAGTTGGCAAAGGTCCCCGTTCCGGAGATTTATGCGCAAAATCTGGAAGGAACCACCTACTTGCAGCAGGACCTCGGCGACGTGAGCTTGCTGCAGAAATTGGACAGCCTCCGTCGGCATTCGGCGTCCGACGAATTCCCAATTGCCGCCATCCACCTGTACCAAAGATCACTCGAGGAACTCGCAAGGATGCAAATCATTGGAGGACAAGGGCTTGATTATTCGCTTTGTGTGCCACGGCAGGATTTTGACCTGCAGAGCATCCGCTGGGACCTGAGCTATTTCAAATACTACTTCCTGCGGGCCGTGAAGGTGCCCCATGATGAGCAGTCCTTGGAGGACGATTTTGACCGGCTTGCGCATTGGTTGCTGGAGACGGACTGCAGCCATTTTATGTTCCGGGATTTTCAGGCGCGGAACATTATGCTGCTCAATGAAGAACCCTATTTCATTGACTACCAAGGCGGACGACGTGGAGCGATGCAATATGACGTTGCGTCCCTGTTGTACCAAGCCAAGGCCGACCTTCCGGAAACGTTGCGGGAAAGTTTGTTGGATCATTATATCGCTGCGGCGCAACAATACTCCAACATCGACCCCGTGCGCTTCAAAGCCCATTACCGCGGGTACGTCCTGATTCGCACCCTGCAAGTTTTGGGCTCCTATGGCTTCCGCGGATTTTTTGAGCGGAGACCACACTTTTTGGACAGCATCCCCTACGCCTTGGACAATGTGCGCACCTTGTTGGCCTCCGATTCCCTGCCGATTGCCTTACCGACGCTTTGGCAAGCCTTGCGCGATGCGGTAGCTTCGGATGTGCTCTTGGGAATCAGCAGGAAACCGACCACTGTCAAACCCTTGACCGTCAGGATCAAAAGCTTTTCCTACAAGGCGGGTTTACCGACGGATCCTAGCGAAAATGGCGGCGGCTTTGTATTTGACTGCCGGGCGGTGCACAATCCGGGCCGAATCGATGCCTACAAGTCCCTGACAGGCAGGGACAAACCTGTGATCGACTACTTGGAGGCGCTACCGGAGGCGCATGCCTTCTTCCGCGACGCGGCCGCGCTCGTGGAGGCGTCTGTGAGGCGTTACCTTGAGCGCGGATTTACAGATTTGATGGTTTCCTTCGGATGTACCGGCGGGCAACACCGTTCCGTTTATTTTGCAGACCGCCTCGCAAAGGAAATCGGCAGCCGATTCCCCGTTCAAATCGAGGTCGAACACGTGCAGCAGGAGAAAAAGCAATGGAAAAACTGAAGCTGAGAGCGATGATTTTCGCCGCCGGATTGGGCACACGCCTGCGTCCGCTTACCAACGACCGCCCCAAAGCCCTGGTGGAAGTGGGTGGAATTCCCCTGTTGGACATTCAAATTCGGCGGCTACAAGCTTATGGATTTGAGGAGGTTACCGTGAACATCCACCACTTTGCAGACATGATGGAGCGACACCTTGCAAGTCAGGACTACGGACTGAAGGTCAATATCTCCGACGAAAGGGATTTATTGCTCGATACCGGTGGCGGATTAAAAAAGGCGGCAGGATTTTTTCCTGGTGAAGATCCGGTTTTCATCTGCAACGTGGACGTCTTGAGCAATCTGAATCCATTGGCAATCATTGAATTGCATCAAAAAAGCGGCGCCTTGGCAACCTTGGTCATGCGCGACCGCCCGAGTGACCGCTACCTTGTTTTTGACGAAGAAATGCATCTCTGCGGTTGGGAAAACCGTCGCACAGGCGAAACCAAAGGTACGATTCCCACGAATGGAAAAGCGCTGGCATTCAGTGGTCAACAGGTGATCAGTCCGCGGCTGCTGCAAAACATGCGGCAAAACGGCGTTTTCTCGATCATCGACACCTATTTAGACCTTGCTTCGTCAGGTCAAATCCAAGGGTACCTCGACGGCAGCAGCGTTTGGATGGATGTCGGCAAACCGCAGGAACTCGCCGAGGGCGTGAATTTGCTGCCACTTATTCTTCCTTGAGGTTCGCATTCGCCTATGAATCCGCTAGGATAAATTCCATTAGATGCTGATTTGCTGCGATTTGGAGATACTCGGTGCTGACAAGGGCAATCGGATTACCTAAACTTGATCTTCTCCGATTTTTTTTATCCACGGAATCAAAAATTATTTGGCAAGTCTGCGCGTTCCTAAAAAAAATCTTTGGTTTCAAAACGCCCAAATTTGAAAATCAGAGGCCTACCCCCAAAGGGTTTGAAACTTTTTTTTCACATTCTCTTTCATCCATGGTTCTTTCCCTGCAAACAAGACGCTTGGTAAACCGTTGTGTATTCAAATCTAAATCGATAAATTGCTTCTTATTCGGACGATTGCTTATTCTGATTGGGTTTGTTTTTATCAACTTGGGCTTAACGTATTTACAATGGAAAAGAAAAACGGGTCTTCTGATGAAGTTTTGTTTTCCAACTTCCTCGGCTGTCTCAGCGACACCGAAAAGAAGCTGGTCGAGCAAAACGCTACCATCATTGAACTGGACAAACACGAGGCGATTTACAAGGAGGGTGCCGACAGTGATCGCATCTATTTTGTGAAACGCGGCCGTGTCAAAATCGTCACCAACGGCGAAGACGACAAAGAAGTACTCAAAAGCCTTGTTTTGGAAGGCGAATTGCTCGGTGAAGGTTCCATCTTTGGCGAAAAGCACCGTGCAGACACGGCCGTCGCCATGGACGAAGGTGTGACCCTCCTCGAAATGCGTGGCAGCATCGCACGTGAACTGCTCCGCACCAATCCGGAATTGAGTTTCAAAGTCACGGGTCAGATTGCACAGAAGTTGCGTTCGGCAGAGAAGCGACTGGAAGCTTTGACCTTCAAAAACAGCCGTACCCGCATCATTGAGTTCCTGAAGGACACTGCACATCGTCAAGGCCGCAAAATTGGCTTCGAGACCCTGCTGCACCCCTTCCTGACGCATCAGGACATCGGAAATTTGACCACCACCTCCCGCCAAACGGTGAGCTCCGTGCTCAACGAATTGAAGGGCGACAATAAGATTTATTATGACCGTCACCGTCTCCTCATCCGGGACCTGTCGGTACTGTAAAAAATTGGTTTTGAAAGGAATGAATGGAAAAGCGGTCTTTTGCGAGGCCGCTTTTTTTTGTGAGATTGGCATAAGCATCCATTCTTCCATTGCTGCCCCAAACACGACAAATCCATTTGGATTCTTGTTGAAAATCACCTAGCTTGTAGCATGAACCTTTTAAAAACCTTATTCAATACTTGCTTTTGCTTGCTGATCGTTGTTTTGAGTTGTGAAAATGGAATAGGGCAGAATTGGCATCCGTTTCCGGCAAATTCCATCAGCATTTACTGGTTTCAATATCAACCCGGCGATCCCGACACGCTGTTTTTTGCTGCGCGAATTGATTCGACCGTTGCTGAGGGGAATGACAGCGCTGCCTATCTGTACCGGCTCGACCGGCCGGGATATTTCAATGAAATGGCGGTGGATTGCAACGGTGATCCCGTGTACTTCGATCCAGTTGTGTACCGGCTGAATGTCGATCACTACCTTGGCCGCAAGATGCTGCGTGCCAATGATGGTGTCTGCCGTTTTGTTTCTTCGGTGGGTGATACTTTTAGGTTGAGGACATTCGCCGGGATGGGCGCTTCCTGGACTTGGTCCCCCGGCGTCACGGCTACTGTGACTAACGTCGCCGCGGCCACGGTCTTGGGGGTACCCGATTCGATCAAGACGATTTCGCTGACCAATGGAAAGGAAATCATCTTGAGTCGGGAACATGGCTTTGTCAAAACCTATTCCTTTCTTCCGTTTGCCGAGCAGATGGGCCAATTCGCGGACATCGACTTCCATCTTTGGGGCATTCCGGGGCAAAATCTCGGCCGAGACCTGCCGCATACCGCGGAAATCCATGATTTTCAGGCGGGGGATCAAATCTGCAAATACGGTGACCTCCGCGAAAACAGCAGTCATACCTACGAATGGACGACGGTCAATTACACGGGCAGCATTCCCTGCATTTTTCCGACTTATTCTTCCACTGTGGAACGCTACCGCGAAATCCGTCCCTACCCGGGCATGATGACGCCATATTATTACCCAACGACGGCGATGACTCCGCCTTGCACGGCCACAAGCGCAACAGATTCACTGCTGGAACTCCTTCCTTATGAGCACAATCCCTATTTGAGCCCACTCCAATACGAACAATGGATCCAAACGGGATACCAAACCGAAAGCGCGGTCCATAACCGGATTTCGTGTAATCTGACGGCCTTGGACAATCTGGACACCTGCGGGCAAACAGTCTTTTTGTTCGAATCGAAATGGACCAAGAAAATGACCGCAGGCCTCGGCGAATTGGAATACCGCTATGTCTTCACGAATGAAATCGACGACTGGAGACACATTTATGCCTACGAAAAAGGCCTTGAAGGCTATGGCACCTGCGAAGACCTTCACGCCCTTACTGCCGAAGAACCCAATTCTGGCATAGTCAAAGTTCACCCCAATCCAGCTTCGCAATTCGTTCAAATTGAGTTGCCTCCGTCCATCGAATGGTCGGCGGTGGGTTTTGAAATTCTGGATCTCGCGGGCAAGCAACTTCTGAAAATTCCCGGCAGCCCTCAGCTCATCGACGTAAGCACCATCCCCAACGGAATGTATGCCCTGAAAATTACCGTGGAGGGCCGCGTATTCGGGACGCAGCGAATTATTGTACAGCGGTAAACCGATTCGAAGGCAAAGCGCAATATTCTCACAACCCGCTCACAGACATATCCTTGGGATAGGCCACACTGAATCCAAGCTCAATTTTCTCCTTGCTCCGGGGCTGGAGATTGATCTTCCATTCGACGACGCCGTTGGCGAGTTTGTCCTTGTCCTTTTCGGGGTTTTCCGCGGGCGAACAGACTTTGGTTTCGACCTTGATCTTTTCGTCGGTCGTGACGGGCAGGTGGTCGCGCACAATGATTTGCTCTGCAGAGTCGCGGTTGCTTTCCAGGGTGATCAGGTAGCTGAAATCCTCAATATGGCTTCTGGAAAACAGCCCTTTTTCGTCACCGACCCGCTTTTGGAGTTTGCGCACGACCTTGATGCTTTCATCCACGCCGAGGTGCAGTTCAAACTTTTCGCCCGGCACCACCAATGCTTGCATTCGGCTGCTTCCGACAAAATTGCCATCGAGGAAGATGCTGATTTTGCCCGGCAACAAGGGGAAATCGGTGGTATTGGTCACCTCGGCCGTCAAATACACATGCTCGGCAAGCTTCGGAACGGTCAAATACTGAAATTGATTCCCAAAATCGCCGTCCATGATCAGGAGTTTGGCTTCGCCCCCGTCGCCAGGCACATCGCCGCGCCCACCGGTGCGGAACACGACCGAACTTCCTTGTCCCGCCTCGACAGTGGCATAGGATTCATCCGCTGCTTCTTCCATTGCCGGCATTCCGGGTGCTGCCTCCGAAGCAGGCATCGCCATCGATTTCTTGAGACCGCCTGCAAATCCACCTCCACCGCGTGAAACCGCCATCTCCCGTTCTTCCCGCATGACCTGCTGCGAAACATACCAAGCGCCAATGGCCGGCGCATTTCCCCCCAATTGAGGCCGGGCGGTGGAGAGCAGCACTTCGACGCCCTTCCAATCCTCGCCGGTGCGCTGCGTGACCATTCCATAATACCTTATTCCGACCTTTTTGGCCTTCGAATCCACCCTCGCGTCATACAAGGGCTGCCATTTTGCGTCGTGAATGATGTAGGACAATTCGAATTCAAAATCTCCAGCATCCTGTACCTCAACGGCAATCGTAACGATCTTCCGGACTTTGGTGGTCGCCCCGCTGAACTTCATCAACTCTGCATCAATCAAACGGATGTCGGCCTCCGCCTTGCGGATTTTGAGTTCGAGGTCGCGGCGCAGTCCGTCCAAATCACGCTGCTCCTTGCCCAAAAACTCCAACACGGATTTCCAATCGTCCAGCACGGGACGTTGCACATCGAGGTCCTTTGAAATTTGCTTGGATTTGCCGACGCCGATTTCCTTGAGAAAGGCCTTTTGGTGTTCGATGGCAGCGATTTCGTCTTTGAAGGCGGCGATATTGTCCAGCAAACGCTGCTTTTCCTCGCCCAAGGTATGCAAGGCAGCCTCGGGAACGTCCTTGTATTGCTGATCCGAAACTTTGAAATCGAGCAAAGTCAAACCGACCGTGCCACGCGCGCTGATGCGCAAGGATTCCTTGTCGAGATTCGCCGGAAGATGCGTGATGTTAAGGGAAAGGGTCTTTTTGTCGAGGGTTGCCTTTGCCAACCGCGTGACCATCGCGCGATCGGTGTAAACGGTGACTTTAGAAACGGTGCTTTTGACTTCGTGGGTTGACATGCGTGAGGGGATGTATAAAAGGTGATGAACAAATATAGGATTTTCAGGGAGAATGCGACAAAGGGGATTCAACCGCAAGCAGGCAAAAGCATGGAGGCGAACACTTTTGGTATTCGCCTCCATTTTGGAACAGAATCGACTGAATTAGAATCAGAATCCTACGGTCACGGTCGTCGTGGCCTCGGCATAGCCGCCCGAGCAGGCGCGCACTGTTGTCGTTCCGGGGCCGGTAGCAAACACTTGACCGGTCATGTCATCGACCGTGGCCACAGCCATGTCGTCCACACAATAGCGCAAGTCGGGATTGGCAACGACCGCACCGTTAAAATCCAATGCCGTTGCATTAATTTGACCCGTTGGGCTACCCAACAAGCTCAGATTCAAGGCGCCCGAAATGTTGATGCTTGCCACGGCCGGATTACCGGTTCCGCAGTCGCAGAGGCTCACCATGATCACGGCCACGCCGCCGACTTCCTGATTTCCTTGCATCATTGCCGCCACGAAGGTCATGTTGCCCGGCATGGCATTGCTGTTGACGCTGACCAATCCGCTGGCATTCACCGTTGCAAAGTCAAACATGGGGATGCCGTAGCTCGGGATGAACCAGTCAAATTGGGTGATTCCAGGCAACAAAGCGCCGGTGCGGACATTGTAAGCCTTGGCGGTAAATTGCTGATTGGCTCCTGCGCGGATTCCTGCAATGAACGGCGTGACTTCGATGATGGTATCGGGGCTGACGTAGATTTCGGCTTGACCGGTGATGCCATCTGCCGTGGCGTAGATGTAGGCGTTGCCCAAGGCGCGCGCCGTCACGCGGCCGCTTGCGTCCACACTTGCGATTGCAGGATCAGAACTCGTCCAGGTGAAGGTCTTGCTCACTGCGCCATCCGGATTAAAGGCCTGGGCAGAAAGCTGTTGTGTCTCCTGACGGAACAAGCTTGCGCTTGCAGGCGTCACCTCGACACGGGTCACAGGCAAGGTCACGGTGGGAATACCCACAACCATCACCGGTACGATAAACGGATTATTGGGGTGGGTGCTCGCGGTCACTGTGATCGTGCAGCTTCCAACGCCATTGAAGGAAACATTGCCAGTGCTGCTCACGCTCGCCACGGCGGTGTTGCTCGATGAAAACGTATAGGTCGGTGTCGCTGTTCCCAAGTAAAAGGTCTCCAGCTGAATCGAGCCCGAAGCTTCCCAGATGATGGCCGATGGCACAACGGCAAACACGGTCGGTGCCGCGATGCCCAATGGGACGCTCGCAGTGTAGGTTTCACCGTCTTCGGTTACTGTCGCCGTCACGGTAACGGTTCCGACACCGGCAACTGCTACCACGCCACCTGCTGAAACAGTCGCAACACTTGCTTCGCTCGTGCTCCAGCTCACACCATTCGCAGGGGAGACCGTGCCGTCAGCACTTACAAACTTGGCGGAATAGGTCAATGAACCATCCGGCTTCATCGATTGCGCGCCATTCGAGATCACCAGAACCTTGTCTTGGTCCGTCGGATCTTTGTCTTTTTTGCAACCTGTGAACAATGCTCCTGTGAGCAAGAGGGCGATGAGGATTTGGAAATAAACATTCTTCATATTCTTTTCTCGTTTTAAGTTGAGGAATGCCAAACCAACAGCAAAATTTTGACCAGTAAAGGCCAAGGGTACCTTTACACAACCTATACAGATGTATCAATCACCTATTTGTCAATACTTTAGATTTTCACCCGTAAGGTCGATGTATAGGTAGCCCGATAAAAATGGGGTGGCCTTCTCCGACCAATTCAAGTTGGATTTCTGCGACATGACTGGGAAAATCGCAGTAGTGTGAATCAGAATCCTTCCAGAAACTCCTTGAGTGAAGCAGATGGCTCAAGGTTGAGCTTCTTGCGCAGGCGGTGGCGTGCCACTTCGACGCTGCTCCCTTCAATATTGAAGACAGCAGCGATCTCTTTTGAGGACAGTCCAAGTTTGATCATGGCACAGAGCCGCTTTTCCTTGGGGGAAAGATCAGGGAATTCAGCGTCGAGACGCATGAAAAAGTTCTGCTGTGCCTCCTGAATGTAGAGCTGAAATTCTTTGCGTTCATTTTCCAGGCTCAGGGTTTGGCTTACGAGAATGCTCAGTTCCTTGAGTTTTTGTTCGTCGGCTCCCTTGCGCAGGGATTTGAGTTCGCGGTCGAGGACTTCCAAGAGGTCGTTTCTGCGAACGATGTTCATGGCCAAACTGGTAATTTCGCGGCCTTTGAAGCTGATTTCTTCTTGCAGACGCTTTTGTTCCGATTCGGCGGCCTTCAAATCCGAATCTTTTGCCTTCAGGTCGGCTGCCGCGGCCTTCAAGTCGGATTCCTTGGCCTTGAGGTCGGCCGCGGCAGCTTTTAATTCGGCCTCTGCGAGCTCCTTTTGCGTGGCATGCATTTCCTTGTCCTTCTGTTGCAAGGCTTGCTCCCGCCGGAAAACCGCGCGTTGACGGGTATAAATCACGTATCCGAAGATCAACAGCAAGACAATGACCACCGCCAACCCGATCTTGGACAATTGGTCAACCCGCTGCTTTTGGGCCATCGTTTCCAAGGCTTGATCTTTGAGCTGAATGTCAAATTTCAGCCGCATTTCCTCAATCGCGCGGGTTTTCCCTTCGTTGAAGATGCTGTCGCTGAGGCTCGATTGCATTTCGAGATGCACGTAGGCCTGCTCGTAGTTGCCCATTTGTTTGTAGGCCACGGCAAGCACTTCGTGGGCCGAAGCCGCCGGCAACAACGCCATCGAGGTGGCGCCGATCTCCAAGGAGGTCTGCGCGTGCTGAATGGCGAGTTCGGGCCGTCCCCATTTCAGGTACAATTCAGCAAGTTTGAGGTGTGCAATCGTCTGTTCACTTGCACTGGGGACCGAATCCGCAAGTTGCAACGACCTCAATGTCAAGGATTCGGCGATTTCAAACTGACCTTCCAAAATGTAAAGCGCACCCAAATTCCCCAGCACACTTGCTTGCCCCGGGACTTGCCCGATGGCCTCATAACCGGCAAGCGCGGCCTCGAAATGGGCTTTTGCGGCAGCACGATCCGCAGGACCTCCCTTTTTGGTCAGGCCAAGATTGTTGTGAATCATCGAAAGCCCATTCGTGTCTTGCAATTCGGTAAAATAGGTCAATGCGCGACCATAGTACTTTTCCGTTTGGACCTGATCATTGTTGCCGTTGCAGACGTTGCCGATGTTGGTGTAAATGGTAGCGAGTGCGTAAGGATCCTTGTTGACCTCAAAATAGGCGGCCGCCTTGAGCAGCGCCTCCATGGACAGGTCGTAGTAAGACATGTCCCGGTACACCAAGCCGATGTTGTTTTGCGCCTTGGCAGCTCCAAGCGGATTTCCAGCCTCCTGAAACAGCTTTTCGGCAAGTTGGTAGTCGGCAAGGGCGGCTTTGTAATCGCCTTCGATCCATGCCAAAGTGCCGCGTTGATTGACCGCTTTGGGCAAAATGGCTTTATTTTCAGGCTTTTCGGCGACTTCGAATGCGATTTTCAGGTAATATTTTGCCTTAGCCGGATCACTGTACATCACGGCACTCGACTTGCCGATAAGCAACTTGACCTGTGCCGAATCAGCCAAACCGGCGAGTTGCACGCGCAGACTGTCTGGCATGGAGGCATGCAGTCCCGAAAACAAAAGCAGCAACAAAACAAGAACCCAGAAACGTTGAAACATTGGAAACGAAACGAAGATTTTGGGCAAGGTATCAAATTGTCGGCCAAATCGTAACAGCCATTACGCTTCAATCCGAAAAATGCCCTAAGTTCATCCCACAATGAGATTTAAAGCCTTCCACGCTCCGGATTTTCTTGAATTGGCTTCCCAAAGAACGGTTGTCCTCCGGTGTCTTGCTGTCATTTGTGGTCTTTGTTGTCAGTTTTCGCTTGGATTCTCACAACATCTGCCTCCATTTTCAGCCAAGGACCAACCCGCCGCACCGGACTATTCGCAGGAAAAATACTGGTCTGCCCTCCCCTTTCGCAAGGATGCGCCCGACAAAACTCCTTATGATGAAAAATGGGTCTCCGACAGCCTCAAAAAGGTCGATGTGTTTTACATCTATCCGACGTTGTTCATGAATGGGAAAACCTGGAATGCAGACGTCGACAAGAAGTCCCTCAATCGCCGAATCGACCATTTTCCGGTCAAGTTACAAGCTTCGATTTTTAACGGCGTCGGGCGAGTTTATGCCCCGAGGTACCGGCAGGCGATCATCGACAGCTACCACGACACCACGGGAAGCGGCCAAAAGGCCTTGGATTTCGCCTACGAAGACATCAAAGTCGCCTTCGAATACTACCTCGCGAACTACAATCAGGGCCGGCCGATCATCATTGCCTCCCACAGTCAGGGGACGACGCATTCACGGAGATTGCTCAAGGACTATTTTGACAATCCCGAAATGAAAGCCAAGCTCGTCTGTGCCTACGCCGTCGGATTTGCACTGCATCAAGCTGATTATCAAATTCTCACGCCCTGTGACTCTGCCACGCAGACCAATTGTTATGTAGGTTGGGCGAGTTTCAGGGAGGGTTATCGCTACGAAGGAGAATTGCCCTATTTCGGGGATGTTTGCGTGAATCCTTTGTCTTGGACGCGTGACTCGGTGAGCGTACAGGCTTGGCCGGGCATTTTGCTCAACATCAAGCGCAAACGCGCCTATCAATCTTCGGCGCAAATCATGGGGAAGCAACTGATGGTCCACACCAAAATGCCGCTCATGCGGCACCGAGACGTCTTGCACCTGGTCGATTTCAACCTGTTTTGGAGGGAAATTCGGCGGAATGCCAAGGATCGGGTCAACGCCTATTTTGAAACGCACTGAGCCACCTCAATACAAAGGCAAGCCGTTTCCATCGGTCGTGAGCATCTCGCTCATGTAGTCAAAAAACGGGCGAATCGCTTGGAGACTGGCATTGGCTTGCACTACAAAGTCGGGCGCGACCACCTCGGCATCCGTGAAAAATCGTCTGAGAATGAACTGTTTGTAGCGCAGCAATTCCACGGCCGGATGGTCTTTGGGAAATCCAACAGGTGCTGTTTTGAGTTGGTCACCTTGCATTTTGCCGAAGGTCTGCTGAATGCCCGGCGCATCCAAAATCTCCTGCCATTCCTCAAAATTGTCCGCGATATCCTCCCGAATGCGTTTCAAATCCGCCGCATTGGGCCCATAAAATCCGGCCGAGACGTAGGAATTTCCGGGCTCGACATGGAAATAATAGCCGCCCCGCAAAGCAGGCTTGATGCGGTGAAATCCGCCGGCAAAACGTGTGTTGAACGGGGGTTTGTTTTTGTGGAACCGCAGGTCATTGTAGATGCGGTAGAGGTTGTGGCCCGGGCGCTCGGCCACGATGCGGTCGTGCGTGAGCATACGCGCCTGCAAATCCTGCGCGAAGACCTTCATATTGTCGTGGGCAAGGTCGTAGGTTGCTTTGTGAAGCCCAAACCATTCCTTGTTATTGTTTTCCCGAAGGTCTTTCAAAAATTGCAGGGTTTCGGGGGCGATCACAGTGGCAGACATTTCTTGGAATTTGAATGCCAAAGATGGGGAGAAACTGCTAAATTGACGGAAATACCTACACTTGGAAATGCGGCATTTACAGAAGGAACTGGAATTTCTCAAAATGCTGAAGCAGTTGAATCGCTTCAAAGAAAAGTCAAGGTCGCCACGGGAACTGGACCTGCTTGGCGTCTATTTCTTGGAGGGACCTGTCGGAACCTGGAATCGAAGACTGATCTTGGATGGCCGCGGAAATTATCACCTTGGGCATTGGACAAGCTTGGGGAATTATTACCATCCCATGGAATCAGGGACTTACGAAATTATTGACAATCAATTCATTCCAAGCACACGCAACATCACTTTCCCCTTGAAGGCAATGCAAATTGTGCAACAATCGGATAGTGGACGGCCGCAGCTTGCGCTTGGTGAATTTTCCAATGGTCCGCTTGGGGATGAATACTTCATTCAGGCGGAATTCCCCACCGTGATGACATGCATCGCCACGGAGCACACAGGCTACGTCTTCACCAACAGCCTTACTTTGGGAAACCATTATCTCGTCCTCTCGCACGATCCCGCAAAGAACCGCTTCGTTTTGATCAACGACCGTGGTCGCACCCGCATTTATCCTGCAGCAATCTTTCAACGAAAAGGATTAATTTGAGGAAGAATGTTCGTCCCCGCCATGCAAAAATTGTTGTTTTCCAAACGAATGTCCCTGCTCCTGCTGCTTTGGCTTCCAATGCAATTGGCCGCCCAATGCCCCTCTGTCCAGAGTTGGCTGCGCGAAGCGACCGAGATCAAACCGGGGGTTTGGATTGCCAATGCGGAAGTCTCTGTGCGGGACTATGAGACGTTTCAATGGTATATTCTCAAAGACAGCGGCGAGGTGATGTACGTTGCGCTTCTCCCACCACCCGAGTTCTATTCCCTAGACCATTCGACGCCACGATGGGGCTACCGGCAGACTGGAAACTGGACTGAAGGCCATTTCCCGATTGAGGCCGACCATCCCATGGCTGGCATTGTACAACGGCAAGCCGACGAATACTGCAAATGGTTCAGCATGATGCTCATGCATCTGCAACTCTACTATCATCCAAGCGACAACCTCTCGCAGCTGTACGACAATTTTCCAACGATTCGTTTTCGGCTACCTACGCCCGAGGAATGGAACCTGGCGGCTTCCAAAATCTTGCCACCCAAGAAAACTTCTGATTACGAGGAATTACCGAGTCGCTATTTGTTTACACGAACGGTGAATTCTTCAAGGCCTGGAGAGAAATTGCTGCATTTTCATGACAATGTTTCGGAAATGACCACGGACCCGAATGTGGTCATAGGTGGAAACTACGCCGCCGAAGGGCTCGGAATCAGCAACTTGTCCGGTGAGAAACCCGATCAAAAAATGGGATTTCGGATCGTGTTGGAGTTCCCCGACAGCATCAAACCATTTTACCCAGAAATCCCCAATCATTTACTTCGCCATTGTGGCAAATCCTCTGCTTTTGAAAAACCACGAGACTGGCCCATCAAGATGGATCCCAAACACCGGCAGTTCGAAAATGAATTTTATCCCTACAACCTGAAGCAGCAATGCATTGAGATCGAGCCGAATATATGGCTTTCCAAATCTGACGTCAGCGTAGGGCAATTCGCTTACTACACGTTCTTCTTGCTGTCGGATTCCGGAGAATACTATACCCGTCAATGTTCGCCGATAAATTGGACGTACACTTCTGACTATAAAATAAAAATTCTCTTGGACAGTCTGAATGAAGCCCCGCTACAACAAAGGCTGCTTCCCATACGCGGAATATCCCAAAAGCAGGCGGAGAGGTTTTGTCAATGGATGACCGTACACCATATTTTTGAGGTCTCCCGCCCCGGAGCTGCGTGTCGGTATCGCTTTCGGCTAATGACGCCGGCGGAGTTGCAATTGGCCATTAAAGTGGATCCCACGGTCAGCCCCAAAGCCACTGAAATGGGGTTCAGGTATGTGGTCGAAGTGTTACCTACGCATCCTGACGCTGTGCATTTCAAAGCAGTCCCGGAAATGCTCGTGAAGAGAAATTACGACCGCCGTCGCTGGATTTGGCCCGGATTTGAATGAGGTTTTTTGGGAAAACGCAGGCTGCCTAGACGCGTACTTGACCAGAAGGTAAACGCAAATATTCTGTAAATTGAATAAATCTAGCGCCTCTTGTAGCACCTCCTTCCTAACCATAAGACGGTTTGTCAGCACATTTCAGCGGTAGTTCATCACCAACCCTATCATGCGGAGGTGTATCGTGAGGCGCCAGATTTCTCCGCTTCGTCTTTGGATATTTGCTGCGCCTCCTTCGGAGCCATGCAAATACCCAAAGACTCCGGTCGAAATGACAAACGGTTTGGCTTACTAGAAATCTTCCCGATAAGCAGAAAAAATACGCATGCCAAGCTGCTACTGCTACCCGCGCAAATCAACGTGACTGAGGCTGGACATCCAATTCCCGTTCATTTTTCCACAAACTTCCCATCGACCCAGTAGCGTTTGATTTTGCCTACACGCACCGCATCCTGCAATATTTCCACCTCACATTCATGACCCGGAACGTTCGCTTTGAGCGCCTCGGTGAGGGCAGCTGGCAAATATTGCGTTGTCACATTCTCCCATGCTGCATTTTTCCAACGCCAAAGAAGCAGCATTGACTCACAACCTTCATCAAAGAGCAATTCTCCATCGTCGGCCTCTCCTGCAGGGCTTGAATAATTGCTGCGGTAAGATTGCAACACAAAGAATCCTGAGGTAGAAGGCAGAACTTGGAAGGTCTCATATTGATCGTTCCCGGTGCCCGCATTGGACCAATTGTGATAGCAATCAAACCGAAGCGGCGAAAAATGCTGCATCTCCAAGCCAATGGTATTCAAGGCTTTGCCGATGCCCTCTTTCCACTCAAAGCCTTCGAGGCGATATTGGGTCGCAAACCATTCTTGATCGGGTTCAGTAGCCCATTTCTGATCCAACAAAGCAAAGAATGCCTCTTTGTCTTCCGATTGCACCTTGGCCTCAATGGCTTTGAGTGCGAATGGCAAGGTCTTGTTGGTCTTTTTCAAGGTCCATTCCCCGGAAAAACTGCCGAGCGTCGCATCCCATTTTCCGACGAAGCGTTCTTGCCATTCCGCGCCTTCTACCAAAGCATAGCGCAGCTCCATCGTGTGGTTGGCGAGGCATAAACGCCCGCTGAGATCAATCGACCGAACTTGGCTGCGGTAATAATATTGCCCCTTCACGTCGGTGCATTCGCCCTCGGCCAATGTCCAGAAGGGCTGATTCCCATCACGTTGCAAATGCATTTCAATCCTGATGCCATCGCCCAACGTGCCAACGAGTTGGATGTCATTGGCGACGTAGGTGTCGACTTCTTGCGCTGATAAAACGTGGGTGAACTGCAATAGCAAAACGGCAAGGCCGGCAAGTAGGTAGCGAGGTTTCATGCCGACAATTTAGTGGATTTCAGGAGAAGAATGCATTGGGAGTGGTGCCGCGTGCTTGGGACGACCGGATTTTTCCCTAAATTCATGCATCAACGCTCAAAATGCCGATGCTGATCCATTTATCTACGCGGCCCCTTTTGGATTCGAGGGCCACAAGGCACGAAGACAAAAAAACAAAAAAAAAAGGGGGCGGTGTCTTCGTGCCTCGTGGCAAATTGGGGGAGGGTCACCAATCTGTCGAGTGAGATGATTATGGCCGCGTCGAGTATACCTTCAACAATGCGCCGGATCATACTCCTCCTTTGCCTATTGCTTCCAATCGTTGCAGCCGCGCAAGTCCCCTCTGTCCAGGGCTGGCTCAGCGAAGCGACGGAAATCAAACCGGGGGTCTGGATCGCCAATGCGGAAGTCTCCGTGCGGGATTATGAGGCGTTTGAATAGTACATTCTCATGGACAGCGGCGAAGCGATGCACAGTGCGCTTCGCCCGCCGCCAGAGTTCTATCCCCTAGACCATTCGACGACCTGGGGCTACAGGCAGGAAGGAAACTGGGAACCCGACCATCCCATGGCTGGCATCACGCGTTTGCAGGCAGATGAGTATTGCAAATGGTTCAGCATACATCTCATGCGAATTCAACTTGGCTATGACCTAGAGGTTGATTATCGCCAACGACCTGAAAATTTTCCAGAGATTCGCTTTCGCCTTCCTACCCCCGAGGAATGGAACCTCGCCACTGCGAAAATCCTACCTCCCAAGAAAACTACTGATTACCAAGAATTGCCAAGCCGCTATGTGCATACACGAACCGTGCAATCTTCGAGGCAGGGGGAGAAATTGCTGCATTTTCATGACAATGTTTCGGAGATGACCACGGACGCCAATATCGTTATGGGTGGCAATTTTGCCTCCGAGGGGCTTGGGATCAGCACCTTGTCCGGGGAAAAACCAGATCAAAAAATGGGATTTCGCATCGTGCTGGAGTTCCCTGATAGCTTGGAAGCATTTTACCCAAAGATACCGAATGCGACGCTCCACAAATGGGAATTGTACACCCCATGGGACAAGCCCCGCGATCGGCCCATTCAACTTGATCCCAAACACCGGCAGTACGAAAATGAATTTTATCCCTACAACCTGAAGCAACAATGCATTGAAATTGAGCCGAATATCTGGCTTTCCAAAACTGACGTCAGCGTGGGGCAATTCGCCTACTACATGTACTTTTTGTTGTCGGATTCTGGAGAAACATATATCCCTCCAAGATCGCCAATGAAATGGACGTATTATTCTGACTCCAGAACAACAACTCTCTTGGACAGTCTGAATGAAACCACGCCACAACAAAGGCTGCTGCCCATGCGCGGGATATCCCAAAGGCAGGCGGAGTGGTTTTGCCAATGGATGACCAGTCACCATTACTTTGAGGTCTCTCCTCCGGGCAATGCGTGTCGGTATCGCTTTCGGCTAATGACGCCGGCGGAGTTGGAATTGGCAATGAAAATGGATCCCAGTGTGACCCACAAAGCCACTGAAATGGGGTTCAGATTTGTGGTCGAAGTGATGCCAACGCATCCTGACGCTGTGCGTTTCAAAGCAGTCCCTGCGCATTTGGTGAAGGGATATTATGGTTATTGGAATCGAAATCGCACGATATGGCCCGGATTTGACTGAGGGTTTTTGGCAAATAGCAGGCTGCCTCTGCTCACCGTTGACCAGAAATTCAACGCAAATATTCTGTAAATTGAAGCCCCAATCGCATCGTTCATCGTTGAATATCACTTTGTGAAATCCAAGGAAAACATAGAAATCCCCACCCACAGCCTGGAATCTGCGCAGGAGCAGATTGTATTGCGCAGCATTGACCACAAAAACCACTATGATTTCACCAAGGTGCATCGCCACAGCTATTTTGAGCTGATGTTTTTTGAACAGGGCGGTGGCACAAACTTGATCGACTTCAATGCCCACGAAGTCAAATCCAATTCCTGTTATCTGATCTATCCGGGGCAAATTCACTTGCTGAATCGCGCGCCGGGGTCGTTTGGGTCTGTGATTCAGTTCACCTTGGACGCCATCGAATCCCCGAAACTTCAGCTGTTGCTCCAAGAAAAGGCTTGGTCAGGTTTTGCAGCGGTGGTATTCGAAGAAGGGGAAGCGCAGATGAAGGAGGTGATGCCCCTCGTGGAGCTGATCGGGAAAACGGCCTCGGATTCCGGCAAATACAAGCAAAATACGAAGCAGCATTTGCTGCAAGCCCTGCTTTTTGCCTTGTTTTCGATGTCGAATGAGACGTCCCCGTCGGATGCAATGGACCATCGTTTCTATCAATTCCTGCAGCTCGTCGACCTGAATTTCAAAACCGAACAAACGGTGGCATTCTACCTTGACCGCCTGACGATGCCTGAAAAAAAATTGGCGGCGCTCGCGCAGAGGTTCAGAGGAATTAGCCCGCTGCAGATCATCCACCAACGCATTTTACTGGAAGCAAAGCGAATGTTGGCCACTGGCAATCAGCCGCATAAAGAAATTGCCTACGAACTCGGATTCGACAGTCCCGCGAGTTTCAGCGCCTTCATCAAGAAAAAAACCGGATTGACGGCCTCGGAAATCCAAACGCAGGTGGCGGAAATTCACATTCAAAAGCCGTAAATTCATAATGATTCTGAGAATGGAATGAAGGAGATTTGTTTCAGGTTCTTGCAAGACCATCGATTCTCAAGATTCATTTCTCAATTGAATGAAAACGATATGAAACACTTCAAAATAGTATTTGCGCTTGTCATCTTGCTGTTTGGCAACCATTGCTTTGCACAATGGGGCTGGAATTCGATCAGCATGAATCCGACCCAAAGGATGCAGTCGATGAATTTCCTGACCGAAGACATCGGTTATGCGATGATGACTGCCGATCAAACGGGTGCCAAAACCTTGGAAAAAACGACGGATGGCGGGTTCATTTGGACGGCGATTCCACTTCCCGTCGTGGGGCAGGAATTTCAATCCCTTCATTTTCATGCAGATGGCGCAGGCGTGGTGGTTTTTCGCAACCTGCAAGATCCGGTCACACCGACGCGAATCTACCAAACGCTTGATGACGGAATGAATTGGCAAGACATTTCGCCCGACACGACGGCGACGGGTATGGGAAATGCAGTTTGCCAATTTCTCGATCAGGACACCGGCTTCTTTTCGACGGATCAGTTTCTCTACGCTACCGTTGACGGCGGCACGAATTGGACCACGCATACCTTTAATGTGTACCCGATGTCGATCAGTTTCTACGATTCCCAAAATGGTACGATCGGCACCTTTGACGGTACATTCAACTACTTTGGCGGAATGCTGACGACCACGAATGGCGGCCAAACTTGGACGCAGACGGATCTTACCGGAAATGGAACGGTCATTGGAGCCGTCGGACAACTTTCGCCGACGATCGCTTTTGCCGCGCCTGTGCAATTCGGAGCCTATAGTCAGCATCAATTCTACCGAACGACCAACAATGGCGCGACTTGGGATACCCTGCAAGTGCCCAATACATTGCCGAATTCGGAATTGAAAGCGCTCGATTTCAAGGATGAATTGAATGGGGTGGCCGCGGTAACGGAAATCGGCGGTGTCAGCTATTTCTACGAAACGACGGATGGCGGAAATAACTGGACCTATTTTGATTCCCTTCCCGGACTGAGCATCAACGACTTGCAACTCATTGGCAATACCGGCTACCTTGCAGGTGGCGAATTGGGTGTCTTTTACCGCCTGACACTGGGAATGTCCGTCGAAAATGCACATTCAAATTCGCTCCATGTCTATCCCAATCCTGCGATTTCCGGCCAAACGATTCGTTTTGAAGGGATGGAAGATTTCAAAGAATTGACCTTGATGGACCTCTCCGGAAAAGCCATTTACCAATCGACGGTTGAAGGAAACGCCTTGGATTTACCTTCGTTACCTTCGGGGATCTATTTCCTTCGAATGGATGGCATTGAGGGTTCGAAATGCGCCAAATTGATTGTTGAATAGGGTTTTTGGCATTCGAATTCCGTACAAGGAGAGAAGGTCTTTTCAAGTTGCAATTTCAAGTGACCATCGATCGGGAATTACCTTCATTCACCTCCTTGACTTTGCGGCCCTTTGCGCCTTTGCGGTTTTCTCCCCCCGATGAAACCGCAAAGGCGCAAAGGGCCGCAAAGCAAAGGCAAATCGTGGAAGGCAGAGACAGGACCGCGAATCCATCCTAACATCCATCTCTATTTTCAGCTAAATTTACGCCGTGACCCAATCCAACAAGGTCGTCCTTTTCGTTGTTCTCGCCTTCATCACGGGAATCGGAATCATCGTTGTCTTGGCTACAGGTTTGGTATTGTACAAGTTTTCCCGTCAGCATTCCGATCCACCGCAGCAACTCTCTGGCAAACAGGAAACCCTCGAAGTCACCTACATCCATTGGGCTTGCGCCTGCGCCAACTATCTCGATGTCAAGCATTTCCAAGACCATCCCAATGAAGAAGTCAAGGATACCGATTGCTTTTTCATCGAACCGGCCAACGCAAATATTGTCGTTCCAGAAAGCTTTGAAAATGAAGACTATTGGGATTGTAATCTGCGTTTGACCGGGCAGTTTTACCTTGATCAAGGCATCCCCGAAAGCTATGTTTCACCGACCCCGGAGACGCCGGAGCGTGCGCGGGTATTTCGGTATGAGGCGTTTGAATTGGTGCCGAAGGGGAAGTGAATACCCCGCAGCATTGACTTGGAGACTCCACCATAAAATTGAAGGAATTTGAGTCCCTCCAACATTCAAAAGCCTAATTTACAGCGCATTCAACCAACCAAAACCGCCTCACGTATTGCTGATGATCGCAAAATACAAGGGCATGCCGATCGAGATATTAAACGGGAATGTCAGCCCCAAGGCCATCGGGACAAACAGACCGGGATCCGCTTTGGGAGCAGCCATTTTCATGGCAGCCGGCACAGCGATATAGGAAGCGCTTGCGGCAAGAATTGCAAAAATGAAGCGGTTGCCAATATCCGCCGAAACCCAACCGCTGCACCAAGCAACAATGCAGCCATTCACGGCCGGAATCAGGATCGCAAATGCGCTGAGAAAAAGACCATATTTTTTGAATGCCGAAAACCGCTTCGCCGTCACCATTCCCATTTCCAACAAGAAAATCGCAAGGAATCCTTTGAAAATATCTGTCGTGAATGGTTTGATGCCTTCCGCCTGCTTGCTGTCGGCAATGATTCCGATGATCAAACTCCCCAAAATGAGCAAAACGCTTCCGTTGGTAAACGAATGCAGGGTGATCGAGCCGATTCCCGAGGATCCCTTTTTATCCTTTTCGTAACGGTTCAGAAGAATCACACCGACAATGATCGCAGGCGACTCCATGAAGGCCATGACGGCAACCATGTGCCCGCCAAACGGAATCTGCTGTGCTTCGAGAAAAGAAACGGCGGAAACAAATGTCACGGCACTCACAGACCCATACGTCGCTGCCACCGCTGCGGCATCGCTCACACTCACCTTTTGTTTGAGGATAAAAAACGTGTAAAACGGTATCAGCGAGGCAATCAGCAATCCAAACAGAATCGAAAAGACGATTTCCTTGCCAAATTCGCTGTGAGCAAGTTCCTGTCCGCCCTTGAAGCCAATCGCAAACAACAAATAGAGGCTGATAAACTTGCTCGAGGAGCGCGGAATCTCCAAATCACTTCGGACGATCGCTGCAAGGATTCCAAGCAAGAAAAACAGCAGTGTCGGATTCGTGAGGTTGGAAACGATGAGACTTAAATCCATGGGATGAACAGGGATGGGAGATGTGATGCCGGGAAAGAGAAAGCATTGGTACCTGCTTGGAAGCGTCTATTTGGAATTGATTGAACCAAATCGGTCGATGGAATTGCAGCCTTGAACAGCGTTCGTCATTCGAAGGCCGATCGGCTACGATTTTGGTGCAAGTACCTGCCAATTGTATCGCAGAAAACATTTCGCTGCAATGATAGCAAAACTATTAATATCAATTGCACGTTTACTATACACAATTGCATTGTTACCATGGAAGCATTTCGAAAATCAGAATTACCAAAGCGCTGATTCGACGATAAAAAAGGTCAAACGAAAAGGAATATGGAAGAAAAAGAACTGAATGTCAAGCTAATAGAGGGCAGCTTCAATGTCGAAGACGCCAACCTGCTCCTGTTGGAGCTGCTCCGTTTCAAAATCGGCTTTCATGATCAGAAGTTGTTCCGGGACTACAAGGAATTCAACCGCGACAATTCCAACTCCAAAAACCGGATCGAGGCGCTCACAAGATCGCTCAATGAAGTGCGTCGGCTCATGGCAAGTGTGAGGGACGCAGGGCAGGAAGTCGAAATTGACTGCGTGATCAAGATTCATACGAAAGTGCGGTAGGGGTAGAATCCGATTTCCGTCTGGATTCGTACGGAATCGCCAAAGCGCATGCGCGTTCGGGGATGGCTTTTTTGAAGCACCTGGAGCATCCAAGGAAAAATATCGTTCAATTGTTGCTCAAATTCCGACCTTCACGAGCGGAAAACTCACAGCAAAGCGCGATGTCCAATCCTATGCAACCCAGATCCATCCAACTCGACGTCATGCCTTCCTTTCATCCTCACTGCATCTTCACTTTGCAGGAAAATGAAAATGGCTGCCAAATTCGCTTCGAACGCTGCTATTCCCGGATTCTGAATGACGGCCCGATTGTTCACACAGTGGATCTTGATCGGGAAACGTTTGAAAAGGGATTTGAGCTGGGAAAAGCCGTGGTCACGACCGCGAGGGAAGACAAACGTTTAATCTTGGACGGCGTTTCTCTCAGGTGTACTGTTAACCAACAAGGAACAACGGCCTTTCACGAATTCCGATGCCCGGAAAACGAAACGCATGAGCTGCGACTTGTCACCTTTCTCTTCGAGATTGCGGAACAATGGACAGATGATCAGCAGATTGTAGAATACTTGGAGCTCATCGAGGGCTACTTTTTTTCCAAGCTTCCGGTGAAGGCTTTTGATGAAAATCCCTATCGCATCAGAATTTATGGGGCTTGGTCAATCGATGAATTCGAAGGGTTAAAGCAAGTTTTGTTGGAGGCAGCCACCCATGATCCTGTGGTCATTGACATGCGCAATTTTGATCGGATAGGGACGGCGCTTTACCCCTGCTTTGATCCGTTGTTGACAGCAAAAAACGTATCCTTTCTCGCGAACGATGCTGCCTTGCAATGCTTGATCGACATCGGAATTGACGATTCGACCATTCATCAAACCATCAAAAATGACTTGGCCCCCAACATCGCGCCTGAAGCAGCGGCCGACCATCGCCGTATTGAAGCGGCAATTGAAAAGCAATTGACAACTTGGTTTCTACAATCATCTGGGAAATCGGAGGATCAAATTACCGGTGATGAGCGGTTTACCTTGTTTGCTCGGCTTCCCCTTTCCCGTCAAGAGGAGATCATGCGGTTATGCAAGGTCCCGGAATGGGAATCGCCAGTGTTTTTCCTCCAAGTGGATGAGAATTCCTACATTCTGAACACCACGCAACGGTTCATTCAATTCGCTTTTGGGAGAGTTGAATCGCTTGACTACCGGGAATTTCGCGGCTTTGTGGATCTTCCAGCTTTTCCAGCATTTGATCGAAGCAAACCCAAGGATCCCGATCAAATCAAAAAAACGATCGAATTACAGTTGCGGACGACGGATGAACGGACGATCACATGGAATATCCCCAATGACAACGCTGGATATCAATTTTGGATTCTTACGGCGAAGTGCGCCTTGGTGGGGAAGAAATCGAAGCTTGGGTTTTGGTAGTTGGGTGGAAATTCATGCGGTTGGGAGTCTGAGAAATGTGCACATGATGGAAAACCAAAAGCGCATCAACAACCTGCAATTGCAGATCCTTGATGCGCCTTGATCTTATTTTCGCAAGCCGGAGGCTTGCTGCAGCGTCAGCGTTCGGCCGGAGGCCGCCGCTTCAATGTGAGGCCGCCGCTTCGACAAATTACTTCCCTACCAAGCTCACGCTTCTTGCGATGAAATCGGTCAGTTCCTTGCCGCTGAGCAGGCCTTGGCTGAGCCTTGCGAGGTCGAGCAGTTGCCTTGCCATTCCTTCCTGGGCCTCGACATTGCCTTCGGTCATGATGTGCGTGGCCAATTCATGGCTGCTGTTCACGACGACCTCGACCATGTCGCGGTTAAATTGGGCGCCCATGCCGCCGAGCATCGCTTGCTCGCGCATCCGGCGGAAAAACTCGGGACGAACCAATACGACCGGCATTTCGTCTGCGCCGAGCGCCTGCGCACGCACGGTCATCGCGTCTTCGCCTGCGACCTTTTTGTAGAGTTCGACGATCGCGGTCGATTGCTCCTCCGTGAGGTTGCTCACTTCGGTCACGTCCTTGGCGATCAGCTTGTCGATCGCGTCGCTGTCCACCCGTTTCCAGGTGCTCTTCTCCATCTTCCGCTCAATGAAACCGATGAAGTGCGAATCAATCAGCGCGGCCATGTGCAACACGTCATAACCCTTTTTCTGCGCGGATTGGATGAAGCTGTCTTGATGATCGACGTCGCTTGCATACAGATAGACGATATTTCCGTCCTTGTCCGTCTGATTCGCGGCGATCTTTTCCTTGTATTCTTTCAGCGTAAAGTGCTCGCCGGCCACGTTTTTGAGCAGGGCAAATTCCTCGGCCTTGTCATAAAACTTCTCGTCGCTGAGCATGCCGTATTTGGCAAACACCTCGATGTCTTTCCACTTCTCGACAAATTTCTCGCGGTCTTCGTTGAAGATTTCCTTGAGTTTGTCTGCGACCTTCTTGCTGATGTAAGTGCTGATCTTCCGCACGTTGGCGTCGGTCTGCAAGTAGCTGCGGCTCACGTTCAGCGGAATGTCAGGGCTGTCGATCACGCCTTGCAAAAGGCCCAAATAATCAGGCACAATGTTCTCGACATTGTCCGTAATAAACACCTGACGCGAATACAGGTGAATGCGGTCACGCTTCAATTCGCCCTCGTTGCGAAGCTTGGGGAAAAAGAGGATGCCGGTGAGGTCAAACGGATAATCGACATTCAGGTGAATCCAAAACAGCGGCTCCTCGGCATAGGGATACAATGCGCTGAAGAACTCCAAATACTGCTCGTCGGTGATTTCCGCAGGCTTTTTCTTCCAGAGCGGCTCGGTTTTGTTGATGACTTCGCCGTCAAATTCGACCGTGATGGGCAGGAATTTGCAGTATTTGTTGAGAATCGTTTGGATGCGTGCCTTGTCCAGAAACTCCTCGCTGTCTTCGGCGATGTGCAGGATGATGTCCGTGCCACGCTCCTTGCGGTCGCTTTTGTCGAGGGTGTAGGTTGTCGAACCGTCGCAGGTCCAGTGAACGGCACCCGTATTCTTTTTGTAGCTGCGCGTTACGATTTCGACTTGACCCGCCACCATGAAGGCAGAGTAAAAGCCCAAGCCAAATTGGCCGATGATCGTGTCACGTTTGTCTTTGAGGTCCGTGAATTTCTTGACGAATTCCTCGGCGCCGGAAAATGCGACTTGATTGATGTATTTACGCACCTCGTCGGCGCTCATGCCGAGGCCATTGTCCTTGATCGTGATGGTTTTGGCATCCACGTCGAGTTCGACGGTGACTTTCAGATCGCCAAGTTCATCCTTGTATTGGCCGATGTCGGCCAAGTGCTTGATCTTCTGCGAAGCATTCACAGCATTGGAAACCAACTCGCGGATGAAAATCTCGTGGTCGCTGTAGAGCGACTTCTTGATAATGGGGAAAATATTCTCCGTGTGAACGGAAATCGAACCTGTTTCGATTTGTGGGTCAACTACTTCAGCCATAATTTATCAGTATTTCTAGGTGAAATGATATTCTGCAGGAGCAAGGAGAAAAAATGGTGCCAAGGGGCACATGCCTGCCATTTTGACAGGAAAGTTTTGAACAGGTTGTAGGAATGCTTGATTGTAAGGCACGATGGGAATCCTTGATACAATAAATGGACGCTGAGCGACCTATGCGAAAACCCTCATTTCTACATTCTAGCGATAGCAAAGTGAAAGGAATTCATAGGCTTCCAAAGCAAATTGGCTGCGAAAAGTAGGCAAAGAATAAGACTTAATGTACGCATACAAAAGACCGAAAACCTCCAATTGAAAACCCAAACCGTCTTGTCAAAAATCCAATATTTCCTGCTGCAATATTGCAAGACATATTTGCTTCATGATAAAAATAAGAACATCCATTTCGCTAGTTTTATCCGTCTTGCTGATTCTATCGTGCAACGACAAAAGCGGGTCTTCGACAATTGGTGAATCGATCACCAAAGCCTCGGTTGTTACCTCCGTAGAAAACCATCTCCGCATGAAGATCAACGGTGCGGAATGGGTGGCAGATCACGGTATTTTTGGAGCGTTCCACCCCAAAGGCTACAGCAAGGCCATCATCATAGGTGGCTCCAAGGGTCCCAAAAACGAGAGCGAGCAGGTCTTCGACATCAATATTTACAACACAGAAGGCCCGGGTACTTATAATTTCCAAGACGGCAATCCCGAGCTCAGCGTGGCGCAAATGGCCAATTGGAGCACAGAAACCTTCCTTTGTGGCAGTATGATGGGCCATAATATGCGCGTAAATGTGAGCAAAGCCAGCACCAATCCTGCTGTCATCGAGGCTACCTTTGATGGCGACCTGACCTGCAATTCTGGAGAGGTTTTCCATCTAACGGATGGTACATTTTATTACCACGAATAAGCATTAAAAGAAAGAATTCCACCATCCTTTGGCGGCTCATATTGGGTGTGTCACCACCACCTTTTTATGTACAACTTATGTTCAATTAAAATCAACTTCTATGAAACTGTCAAGAATCATTAAAACGGGCATGGTGACGATGTGTCTCCTCATGGCCACATCCTTAATTTTAGCTCAAACGACGGGTAGCACAACCAGCGGCCTCAGCGTTGTCAAAAAGGGCATTTGGCCACAAAAACCTGCTCAGTTTGTTGGGAAAATCCGATGCCTGCCAATGTTACTGAACGCCAATGGGTTCGCCAAGCCATCGCCGACACTTGGGAGAAATTCTCGGCCTTCCGTTTCACGGGCTGGGGCACATGCACTCCGTTGCAGAGCGGCATCCGCATCTTGATTGACCCTGCAGCCGGCCCCCACTGCAAAGACCACGGTACTTATATCGATGGCTTGGTGAATGGCATGGTGCTCAATTTTGACTGGGGTGGCTGCGGAGGTTCCACACACAAGGAGTGCGTTACATACGTTGCAGTACACGAGTTTGGCCATGCATTGGGCTTTGCGCATGAGCAAAACAGGGCCGATGCGCCAAAGCAATGCCGCGAAGAGATGGCGCAGTCCAGCCCGGGCGACTGGAACCTGACGACCTATGACGAGTTTTCCGTTATGAACTACTGCAATCCCAAGTGGAACAACGGTGGCGTACTCAGCGCCACCGACGTTGCAGGCGTGCAAAGGCTCTATGGTGCCAACGACTTTGAAGACCTCGGCGGCCAGATTTTGGGCGAACCCACGGCCGTTTCCATGTATTCGGGGCGGCTCGATGTCTTCGCCGTTGGCGTGGGCGGAGCCGCGTACCACAAGTACTACGGCGACGGGCAATGGCACGAATACGAATCATTGGGAGGCGATTTCAGTCTTGCTCCTGGCATTTTTGGTGCTGCGTTCCCGCTCACTACCGTCTCTTGGGGCAAGAACCACCTCGATGTATATGGTCGCGGTACCGACGGAGCTGTCTACCAGAAATGGTGGAACGAGGCCACAAGCCAATGGGTGGGATGGAACAACCTTGGTGGCGCCATTGTGGGGGCTCCTGTTGCCGTCTGCTGGGGGCCAGGCCGTGTGGACCTTTTTGGCATCGGAACCGATGGTGCCGTTTGGCACAACCCATGGGATGCCAATCTCAATGACCAAAAGTGGGGCGGCTGGGAATCGCTTGGAGGGAAGTTCAAACTTGGAACGGTGGCCGTGGTTTCTCAAGCCCCAGGCAAGCTTGACATCGTGGGTATCGGCATGGACGATGGCATGTACCACAAGGCTTGGCACAACGGTTGGTCCGAATGGAAACCCCTCGGCGGCAAGTTCATCCAAACACCTACGATGGTGAGTGCAGGGGACGGCTACCTTGATATTTTCGGCACCGGCGCTGACAAGGCCTTGTACCACAAACGGTTCATCAATGGCGGATTTTCCAATGGGTGGGACAGGCTTGGCGGGATTTGTGAAGGGCGACCATCTGCTGTGAGCCTTGGGTTGGAGCATTGCACCGTGCTTGTCAAAGGATTGGACGGCGGCCTCTACGAAAACCGCTGGAACCACATAAGCCACCGTTTCGACGGCTTTAACCGCCTTGGCGGGGTGCTCACGGACTCACCCGTTGCCGTGGGTGAAGGGGTGAACATCCATGTGTTGATGCGGGCACCGAAAAACGAAATGCTGCACTTCGGTTGGCGTGACCCGCATCCCAATCCCGCTGTAGAGAGGTTGATGGAAAGCGTCGATGTCGGTTCAGTGAAGATTCAGAAGCGTTTCTAATCCAAACGAGGCGTAATCACCGCAGGGCGACGATCATGTTTGTCTTTTAAGACACACCATCGTCGCCCTGTGGCTGTTTTGCCTACAATCCCTCGTCGCAGACCTCCCTTTGCAGAAAATGTCCATGACAGCCTGATCGGATCGATCCGCGGAAGACCGTAAATCATGCCTCAGCCCATGAAGGCTGGCGTTTTGGCTGTAAGCAACCAAGTCACCGTCGCGATCATCATTGCCGGGACGACAATCGTCCATTGCCAGACACCCTTGGGCTTGGCGTAAACCATCCACACCGCGAGTAGCAAAATTTGTTCGAAGGCCAGCCATCCCGGGTGAAGGGGCAACCATTGCACACAAACGAGATATCTCTTCCGGCAACAGGTAACGCAGAAATTCATTGGACAGGATTGATTTCATCGATCACCGTGGAGTCGCCGATGTTCACATACAATTCATTTCCTGCGGGATGCAGGGCAAAGGCATTCACATTCATGGGACCTGATGACCACTGTCGTTTGCTGGATTTGGAATCCCAAAGGCTCAGACCACGTTTGTCATTGCCCAAAACGAGCGCTCGACTGCCGGACAGGAACCATGCGCCAGTGAACCTATTACCTTCATCGGTGAATTGGGCGGTCTGCGTCCAGCGCTTCGTCTCCCAAACCGTGATGTCTCCGCTATCGACGATTGCTACCAACAATGCCCAACAAAATAAGACAGGTGGAATGACGTTCTATTTTGCACAAAGCTAGGGTATCGCATGCAGTATCAGCAATCCCGATACCCAAGTATTTCCGCTGGCAGGCTCGAATCCTACTCACGTGACTGCTCGTCGTGATCCCGAGACGATTCATTTCCCTGAAAAAATTAGTAATTGATTCACAGGAAATTATACATTTTGTTTAACTTTTTCATACAACAGTTAAACAAATAAAATCCCATGATAGTCTTACTGTCATCTGGATCAGATTCCAGCACATTCAAAAATATATCTCTGTATGAATATCAAAAAAACATTTTTGACGCTCCTTGCTATTGCCTTTTCTTTCGGAATCATTTCTGCACAGACGGCTCGTCTTCAGGTGATTCACAACTCTGCCGATGCCGCCGCAAGTACCGTGGACATCTGGCTTACCGTCGGGATGATGCCATCCACGAAATTGATCGATGACTTGCAATTCCGTAACGCATCCGCCTTCATTGATGCCCCTGCAGGCGTCGCCTTGAAGGTTGGTGTTGCGCCAGCAAACTCCATGATGGTGACCGACACCATCAAAAACTTCAATTTGACATTGACAACAGGTGCCACCTACGTTGCCGTTGCAAACGGTATCGTGAGTGCAAGCGGTTATGCTCCAGCACCAGCCTTTGGTCTTGACATTTACGCGATGGGCCGTGAAGCTGCCACAATGGGCACCAATACCGACGTGCTTGTTTGCCATGGTTCGACAGATGCCCCGACAGTGGACGTCGTCGAAGTTGGTGCCGGCGCGGGTCTATTGGTAGACAATGCCTCCTACAATGACTTTGCTGGCTATCTTCAGTTGCCAACTGCTGATTATTCTATCCAAGTGCGCACCGGAGAAGGCAACACGACTGTCGCACAGTACGATGCACCGCTTGCCACATTGGGCTTGAATGGCGCTGCAGCTGTCGTCGTTGCTTCCGGATTCTTGAATCCAGCCAACAACAGCAATGGTCCAGCCTTTGGTCTGTATGTCGCATTGCCAACAGGAGGCGCCTTGGTCGCCTTGCCTTCGGCCCCCATCTCTACCGCCCGTGTACAGGTGATCCACAATTCCGCAGACCTTGCAGCCGCCACGGTAGACGTATGGCTCGACAATACCTTGTTACTGGACAACTTCGCATTCCGCACTGCCTCCCCATTTATTGATGCCCCGGCAGGATCGGCTTTCGACATCCGCATCCAAGGCCCTACATCGACCGACA
The DNA here is from genome assembly GCA_016718825.1 of Bacteroidota bacterium. Taxonomy (NCBI): domain Bacteria; kingdom Pseudomonadati; phylum Bacteroidota; species Bacteroidota bacterium. Next base: position 161,942 of record JADKCL010000073.1, read on the forward strand.
CACTGAATCCGATTGCCAAGTTTACCTACACGTTGACTGGCGGCGAAAAATACATCTTGGTCGCCAATGGCATTGTGTCCGCAACCGGCTACAGCCCAGCAACAGCTTTCGATATCTTGGTGAAAAGCGGTGCCAAAGAGAAGGCCACCACGCCAGGCAATGTCGATGTTCTCGTATTGCACGGTGCAACCGACGCTCCAGCAGTGGATGTTGTGGAAACAGGCGTAGGAGCAGGTATCTTGGTGCCCAACGCGACTTACAGCAACTTCTACGGCTACCTTGACTTGGGAACGGCTGATTATGCTCTGAGCATCAATGCAGCAGGAACGTCGACAACTGTAGCAACTTACCAAGCACCTTTGGCGACACTGGGCTTGGCAAACGAGGCTTTCACTGTGCTAGCATCCGGATTCCTCAGCCCATCGAGCAACAGCAACGGTCCCGCATTTGGCCTCTGGGTGGCACTTGCTGCTGGCGGAAACTTGGTCGAATTGCCCTTGCTTACGGGTGTAGAAGAACTTGCTAGCAATGTTATCGGCAAAACTTATCCAAATCCTGCAACCGACGTCGTTCATGTTCAATACTCCTTGAAGACGCCTGCGGTCATCGCATTGAAAGTGCGTGACTTGAGCGGTCGTGAATTGATGACGGAAAATCTCGGAATTCAATCCGTTGGCGGTCACGAAATGGACGTCAATGTAAGCACCTTGCCAGCAGGCTCCTATCTGCTGGAACTGAGCGGAGACCAACAGCGTTTGGTCCAGAAAATCAGCGTGGTGCGCTAAGAATCATAGAGGGTGATTGGTTTTTGAGGATGGCTCACGTGCATGCACGTGGGCCATTTCTCTTTTCTAGGATTCGACGCGACCCAATTCTTATTCCTTCACGAACTTCACCGCAACATCGATCCCCGCCTCGGGTGCTTGCAGCTTCACCAAATATATACCTGCGCTGATTTCGATTCCCGCCAATAAAACATGGTGCCTGCCGGCGGGCATGTTTTCGGAAAGAAGCGAATGGACAATACGCCCTTGAAGGTCCGTGATTTGGAGTTCAGTGGCTGAAGGATTCCTGAGCTCAAAACTGATCACACTTTTCGAAGAAACCGGATTTGGATAAACCGTCAATGCATCCGAAACCTCATTCGGAGAATCAATGCCCACCACGGGACCAAATCCAATGAAAGTCACCGGCCCATTCCCATTGGGAATTCCCAAGGTATCAATGCCTTTTGCATAGCAGATATCTGCAGGATTGTTGATGCCGGGGGCGGTGATCGTGACGGCAGCTCCCACAAAATTGGTATCGTAACGGCTGATGCGGATCGGCGACCACGACGAAATGTAATAATGTCCCAAACCATCGTCGTCAATTCCGTCGATTTTGCCGACGCCCGTAGTGGTCACCGTGGTCACCGCAAATCCGTTGAGGTCCACCGCTTTGATGGGCGCATTGGAGGTATTCCAATTGGTGAACAAGAGGCGTTGGTGAAGGCTGTCATAAATAATTCCGTTGGGAGTCGTTACCGTTGCACTGACAATCTCCGTCACAGCTGGAAATGAAAGACTTGCAACATTGATTTCGAAGATTTTTTTGTTGCTGAAACAGGTGGCGTAGAGCCGGTCCACCCCGTCATTGGTCAATCCGTTGAGAAATGCTGAGCCCGGAACGGTTACCTGCATCACCTCCAATTCGGTCGTAAGGTCATAGCCGTAGATTTTGGTTCCTTCGCAGGTGAATAGGGTATTTCCAAGAATTTCCATGCCATGCGAAGCCTTCAACCCTGTTCCAAAATAGCTCACAACCGCATTGGAGTCCCGCTGAATGATACTTGTGCCATTGTCGGAAGTGAACCAGCGTTTGCCGGCGTAGTCATATTCGACGCTTTCACCTCGGAAGACGGGTTGGGCGAGGGTGAAGAGCGGTAGAATGCACACCAAAACGAATAGTCCAAGAATGTAGGAAGCAATTTTTTTCATCTGGTCCAGGCACCATTTTTTTGAGCCTTCTGCCGAAAGTTAGCAATTCCAGCTAGGTTCTCGTCAATCAAGTCCGAGCTCTTTTCCAAAGGAACGTTTACAGCTGTTGATATCGTCGCTGTAGGGCGCCATTTCAAGCCCTTTGGTTAGGCAAAGTTTGGCCATTTTGTAATCTGCCATTCTGATATACGATCTTACGGCGCAGGCATAAACCGATCCGATCACGTCTGACATGTCAATTCCTGGCTTAGCCAATTGCTGTTGCTCGAATCGCGTCAAAAACCGTTGACCAATTTCGCGTTCGTCCGCCTCAAATTTTGAACCGGCGATAGCCATTATGAGCACGAGATAGGTACTGTTGAAATTGTCCATGGCCTTGACGAAGGGATATTTAGCAGCAAATACATCCATGGAATCCAAACATGCGAGGTAGTCATTGTTTCGGGCGAACTGAAACACAAAGCTTGCCACCAAGCTGTTACGGACTTGACCATGCCACGGCTTCAATTGATACAACTGTTGTGCAATTCCGTAGGCACCGACTCGGTCAGAATTCCAAGATTTATCATACCGTTCGCCAAGCATGCGAAATTGGGCCTCGCGGTAGATCAAAGTATCTGATTGCATGGTACGCAAAACTGGCTCCAATTGATCCCAATCATCTTCGGAGTAATTTTGATTGACAAATTCCTCCAATTCGCTTCGCAGAATGGCGAATGCCTCCTTTGATCGGATCAGGTCAGAGCGGTATTGAACGATCAGCATGGCTACTTTCACACGGTCAATGCCTTTGATCTCCCCGAATGCCAGATCCATCAAATTCGCGATAAAAACCACCATTTCGTTCTGCTCACAGGGATACAAGAAAAGCGATTTCAGCGATTGTTGCCTTGCACGCGCCCATTCCCCTGCTTCCAAAGCTAGCAAGGCATCGTTTTTATAATGCAATCCGGCAAGCTGCTGAATTGTGATTTTTTCGTCTTTCAAATAGACATCCAGGAAGAGACTTGACGCTGACTTTTCCGCGATTTCCTGTTCGGAAGCAAGATCCGAAGCAATCAACGACCGTGCAATCGCCTTCTGTAACCTGTCACTCGGCATGAATACACCTTTTTTGGGATCCGTTGATTCGATGATGGTCGCTTCGGTCCCAGCGGTGAGGTAAACGTGGTTGGGACGCTCATACACTTGAAATTCAATTCCGAGCTTTTCCAGTACAAATGCATACAGGGCGGTTCCCGTGACACAATTATAAGTACCCGAATCAATCAGCGTGGGAAAATCTACAATGAACTGATATTTAAGCAGATACTTTTCATGAAGCACCTTCTGGAGGTACTCCAATTTCTTGCCCATCGTTTTTCTTTCTGCAATTGGATTCCGCACCTCAGCAACGATCCCCTCGATAAATTGCTTTGCATTCACAATTTGTTTCTGTTCCGTTCCTGGATCGATTACGACAAACAGGTCAACTGCTTGTTGACTTGCGTTGCCCAAGGATAGAAAGACTTCCTTTTCAACCGGATTTTCAAAAACGATGTCCGCAAGGTTGAGGGATTGGGCGTTTCCCCGACCAATTACAAGCATGAAAGTGATCGACAGGAGAATGGATTTGATTGTGTGAATCATAGGAATTGAATGGGTAAATGTTTTCCGAAAATATCAATTTTTTGTCCCAAACCAAAAATGATACCAACGCAACAGCGGCTTCCCTTTTGAGGAAGCCGCTGCCGTATTCACTTTTTTGAGGAGCAGGATTACATCATTCCACCCATGCCGCCCATTCCACCGCCGCCGCCGCCCATGGCAGGAGCGTTTTCTTCGGGCTCGTCGGTGATCACACACTCGGTGGTGAGGAGCAAGCCTGCGATGCTCGCAGCATTCTCCAGTGCCGAACGGGTCACTTTGGTTGGGTCGATGATACCGGAAGCGTAGAGGTTTTCGTATTCCTCGGTGCGGGCGTTGAAGCCGAAGTCACCTTCGCCTTCGAGCACTTTGGCGAGGATCACGCCTGGCTCGAGGCCGGCGTTGGAAACGATCTGACGCAGCGGCTCTTCCAAGCAGCGACGTACGATGCTCACGCCGACACCCACGTCACCCTTGAGGAGGTTGTCGTTGATGCCACCTTTGCCTGGGAGCAAGCTCTTGATCATCCGGACCAATGCTACGCCACCGCCAGGGACGATGCCTTCTTCGACGGCTGCGCGGGTTGCATGCAAAGCATCTTCCACACGGGCTTTCTTTTCCTTCATTTCCACCTCGGTAGCGGCACCGATGTAGAGGACTGCCACGCCACCTGCCAACTTGGCAAGGCGCTCTTGGAGTTTCTCCTTGTCGTAGTCGCTGGTGGTGTTTTCGATTTGGGTACGAATCTGGGCAATGCGTGCCTTGATTTCGTCGCTTTCGCCAGCACCGTTGACGATGGTGGTGTTGTCTTTGTCGACAGTGATCTTCTCAGCACGGCCGAGCATGTCGAGCGTCGTGCTGTCGAGGCGGTAGCCGCGCTCTTCGCTGATGACGGCGCCGCCGGTGAGGATGGCGATGTCTTCGAGCATGGCTTTGCGGCGGTCACCGAAACCTGGGGCTTTGACAGCGCAGATTTTGAGGGCACCACGGATTTTGTTCACGACGAGGGTTGCGAGGGCTTCGCCATCAACATCCTCGGCAATGATCAACAAAGGAGCACCTGTTTGAACGACTTTCTCCAGAATTGGCAGAAGGTCTTTCATCGAGCTGATTTTCTTGTCATAAATGAGCACGAATGGGCGGTCCATGTCGACTTCCATCGTGTCGGCGTTGGTCACGAAATAAGGTGACAAGTAGCCGCGGTCGAATTGCATACCTTCGACGGTGTCGAGGTAGGTTTCGAGGCCTTTGGCTTCTTCGACGGTAATGACACCGTCTTTGCCGACTTTTTCCATGGCCTGAGCGATCAACGCGCCGACTTCAGAGTCGTTGTTGGCAGAGATCGTTCCGACTTGTGCGATTTCTTTGCTGTCACCCACTGGACGGCTCAACTTCTTGAGGCCTTCGACAACCACTTTGACGGCTTCTTCGATGCCTTTTTTCAGTTCCATTGGATTGGAACCGGCGGTGACGTTTTTGAAACCTTCACGCACGATCGCTTGTGCCAACACGGTTGCCGTGGTGGTACCGTCTCCGGCGATATCATTGGTTTTGGAGGCGACTTCCTTCACGAGCTGTGCGCCCATGTTTTCGATCGGATCCTTCAATTCGATTTCTTTGGCGACGGTGACGCCGTCCTTGGTGATATTTGGAGCACCGAATTTCTTGTCGATCACGACGTTACGACCTTTTGGGCCGAGTGTGACTTTGACGGCATCTGCCAACGCATCAACACCTGCCTTCAATTTGGCACGGGCGTCTGAGCTGAAATTGATATTTTTTGCCATTTTCTTAATGTACAGCTAAATCTTGGTGAATTAGAAATTGGATGTTATTGTTGTCCAAGAGATTAGACCACAGCGAAAATATCGCTTTCCTTCATGATCAACACCTCTTTGCCGTCGATTTGAATCTCGGTGCCTGAGTATTTGCCATAAAGTACAGTGTCTCCGACTTTGACGGTGGTAGGCTCATCTTTTTTGCCTGGGCCTACTGCCAAAACGGTACCGCGATGAGGTTTTTCCTTAGCGGTGTCAGGAATGAAAAGTCCCGAAGCGGTTTTTTCCTCAGCTTCTGCTGGCTGAATGACCACGCGGTCTGCCAATGGGCGAATGTTGAGTGACATATTGGTAAATCCTCCTATTATTTTGATTTAAGAGTGTTTTAAAACTGATTGGCTCCAATCGAAAACTGTGCCACGGACAGATTTAGTGACAGATTTGCAGGTTGGGCTGAAGTTTTGTCAGGTGGGACTTGGAGTTTGGGGGGGAGTCCGGGGCGCCAACCAGTTCGTGGCTTGATGTCTATTCGATCTGGGTGCCCCCGAATTGCTTTGGAATCTTTGCCTGATCCTTCTTGACATTTCCTCCCCAGAAATTCCTTTGCCGTTGGCTATGTCATCCATTCCCTTCTTGAGACTTTCAAGGAGAGCCGCCCTACTTAGGGGGGTACCATCACGCTCGTATTCAACGATTTCCTCCAGGTAGCTTTGCTGGATCAAATTTACAACGTGCTCCAAGAGCTTACGATCCTCAAGCGTGGATAGCATCTCTACACCTTTTTTGCGAAGTGCCTTCGTGTCTTCTGTAATTTCAGCCATGGTACCAAATATAGACTTTCGGTAGCGAAATGTCAATCGTGAATGCGATTCAAATTCCCAGCAAAACGCTCAATCCAACGATCCATTTCCTAGCCCTGAATGTCTTCACCTCCTTCAATGGAGGAATTGGCCTTTTCCTTTATCTCAAATAAATTGTTGCAAGAAAAAATCGAAGGACTACCCCTTCACTCCTACCCGCTCCAAGTCAAACAGGTCGTTCAACAAGTCGATCAAAGTCTCTTGCTCGCCGCGTTTGCAGGCTGCTTTCAGTTGAAGCACAGGCAGTTTCATGATTTTATTCATCATGCCAGCGGTCGCTTTGTCGAGCAATTCCGCCTCGGACGGGCTTGCCGTCTTCAAATAGCGCACAAGCTCTTCCTGACGGATCTGTTCCAAGGCATCTTTGAGCTTCTGAATGGTCGGCGAAATGCTCAATTCGCGGCTCCAGTCGCCGAAGGCATGGATTTCATGGGCAATGATGTCCCTCACTTGGTGACTTGCCTCTTGCCTTTTGCGCAGCGTTTCGTCGGTTTTGGCCTTGATTTCGTCGAGGGTGTAGACGACGATTCCGGCTTGATGCTCCAAAGCGGGTTCAATGCAACGCGGAACGCCGAGATCAATGAGAAAATGCTGGGCAAATCCGCCGTCATGGTCAAGCATGCCCGACGTCAACACCGGCTCCGGTGAAGCTACGGCAGCAATCAACACATTAAACTGATGTGCCACCGCGGCCAAATTTTCATAAGGAATGCATTCAAAACCAAGCTCTTGCGCCAATGCCTCAGATTTACCCAAGCTGCGGTTCATCACGGCAATGCGCGTGAAGTTCCCACCAGCCAAGTTGCGGGCGACGTCATCACCCATTTCGCCAAGGCCGACCACCAACACACTCGGACGAGGAAGCATGACAACCAAATCCTTGGCCAATTGAGCGGCTGCATAACTCACGGAGGCAGCACCGTCACGGTAGGCAGTCTCCTGCTGCACGCGTTTATTGGCATGAAAAATTGTGTGCAAAAGTCTGTGCAAAACCGGCCCGGCAAGTTTCAATTCGGCAGCTCGCGAATAAGCCTGTTTGACTTGGTTGCTGATCTGAATGTCGCCCAAAACCTGCGAACGCAGGCCCATCGCCACTTCAAACAAGTGGGTCACCGCCAACGCATTGTCATCGATCAGATGAAAATACTGACGCCATTCCAAAAGATTAAATTGCCCTTGCTCATGCAGCAGCAACGTGAGTACGGAATCCAAATGCTCCGAATCGCCCACGAAATAGACCTCTGTACGGTTGCAAGTGCTGAGTACAAACACCTCCTCCAAGCCCAAAACCTCATGAATGCGTTGCGAAACCGATGCACAAGACTCCGCCGTCAGATGCATTTGCTCCCGCTTGTCAAGGGAGGCGTTTTCGTAGGAGATACTAATTGCTTTGAAAGAGAACTGCATAGCACGCTTCGATCACAAAAATTGCGGTGAACTTCACCAAGAATCCTTATTATTGGACGCTGCGCAAATATAGGAGCCTAACACTTGATTGCTTTCAAAATTGAGTATTATCAGGCGACATTGCGACATTTCTTTTGCATTGAATTGCTGATCAGCGACTTGTAGTTTTACAACATGTACTTAAAAAAGCTGACATTCGTCAGGATTTCATGAACCGGTCTACCCGACAGCTGGTCATATTCGCATTGGTCGCGGTGGTCATCACGATCGGATCCCTGATTTACAGCAACCACCTCGCCCGGAAACTGCTGGACCAAGAAGTGCGGCGCATGGACCTCTATGCCAAGGCATTAGAATTTGTAGGCGACCTGGAATTGGATCCCGACAACTGCGAATTGGAGTGGGTCACGCAGAATATGATTCGCAGAAATGAGCAAATCCCAACGATTTTGGTCATGGATGGCGTGATCAGTTCGACCAACAACCTGCCCATCGATTCCACCCTGAACGAAGCCGACCGTAAAACCGCGGAGATGGCTTATTTGCAACGACTGCAACTTCGGGGCGAACCGGAACCGCTCGTGATCCCCTACTACGGCAAGGAATTGAAGATTTACTACGACGAATCTGAGCTCGTGAAACAGCTTCGCTGGTATCCTTATTTAATGTTGGTCGTGATCGTCGTTTTCATCTCCGTGGTATTTGGCAGCTATTTTATCGCCAAACGCAACGAACAGAACAAGGTCTGGGTCGGAATGGCCAAGGAAACCGCCCATCAATTGGGTACGCCCGTGTCGAGTTTGATGGCTTGGGTCGAATTGCTGGAACTCAACAGCGACGGCAATCCCGAGGACAAGGAATTGGTCGAGGAGTTGAAAAAGGACGTGAACCGCCTGCGCACCATTGCCGAACGCTTTTCCAAGATTGGTTCGGTTCCGGAATTGAATCCGACGAATCTGACAGCATTGCTCGACCGCAGTGCCGATTACCTGCGCAAGCGCATGCCAAAAAAGGTGGTTTTGCAGCTGACGAATGAAGTCGATCCCGATGCAGAGATTGAAGTCAACGAGGCCCTCTTCGAATGGGTGATCGAAAACTTGCTCAAAAATGCCCTCGACGCGATCAAAGACCAAGGTTTGATTACAATTCACGTCTCCAAACGCGGCAGTGAATACGTGATCGACGTTTCCGACACTGGCAAAGGCATTCCCAAGAGCCAATTCAAGGAAGTCTTCAAACCGGGATTCACCACCAAAAAACGCGGTTGGGGCCTGGGATTGAGCCTGAGCAAACGCGTGGTCGAGAACTACCACAAAGGCAAAATTTCGGTTTTGTCATCTGAATTGGGCAAGGGAACGACTTTCAGGGTGGTTTTGCCAGCTTGAATCCGTGCGCTGACTTTTTGCAGATTCTGCTTAGCTTTGATTGCATGTAAACTTTCAGTTTTCAAACTGCAACCTGATCAACGCTTATGAAATTCTCTGATCACCAGTTCAAGTACCCTACTCCCATTCCGCTGCTGCTATTTTTCCTTCTCCTAATGCAGCTTGGTTGTCGCGAAGCAATGCCAAAGTCCATTCCCAAACCTCCTGTGATTCAGTTTGACTATCTCATTACCCTGGACCCGGTGAACTGGCTCTGGCAAATCTCTACGAATCAAAACGATTCAACATTTCTGGCAATGTTGGAAGCTTCGGCAATTAAGGCAGTCAATCCCGATCAACATCCCCTTGTCGGACTGTCGGATTCAATCACGAAGGAACAATTCAAACTTTGGTTTGCCGATTTGGCAGTTGGTGCTGGAGCGGTTGTTCCCGATCAATTGCTCCGAAACGAATTCCACCGAGGCATCATTCAGCTGAAGCAATTGATCCTCAAACGTTTGAACAATGATGAATCTGAAGTTGTCTCGATTGAGGAAAACGAACTTGATCAAATCAAGTTGCGCATTCGTACGGTGGCTCCTGCGCACGTGAACACCACGCTTTTTTCACCCAAATCGCAGGTGGGTTTTTACGAAATGTATTCATATTCGGAGATGATTCCCATTCTGGACAAGCTCAAAAACATTTATCAAGGTGAAGGAGACTTTGGGCAAAAGAGTGACTTTCTTGACTTGTTGGAAGATTACGAAGCAGAAATGCATCCCGACCGAACGGCTCCGATGATCAATGAAGAGAGACCCGTCATCGGCTTTGTCTCACGGGACAATATTCCCCTCGTCGACAGCCTTTTGCACTCGCCCGATGCAAAAGCATTGATTCCCAACACGCTTCGATTCGCTTGGAACCAATATCCGTTGGAGGAATGGCCAGATTTGTTCCAACTTTTGGCACTCAAAACGAATTCCTTTGGCAAGCCGAGAGTGCCCGGAACAAATATCCGCTATGCACGACAAGATTTTGAACCATACTCCACGATGCCAATGGTTTCAATTGAAATGGACGAGGATGGCACAGCGGAATGGCGTCGCCTTACGAGGACCAGTATCGGACGAAATGTGGCCATTGTCGTGGATGGCATCGTCCTCACCTTTCCAACGATACAGGGAGAAATCAGTGCTGGTCGCGCACAGATCACGGGGTTATTTTCCCTTGATGAGGCCATTCAAATGGCCGCATCGATTCGCGCAGGTTCTTTTCCGGCCACGGTTTATACTTATTCCAAGGATTCAACAATTGAGCAGCGCTAGTCCATTTTCGGGCGCCTACACCTTTTAGACGCGCCGTTGGTGGATCATTTCAGGGGTTTCGGAGAAGTAGAATCGGATCAGAGAATACAAAGATGCGCTTCGATTCTGGCGAATGATCCCAAAGCCTTCTATTTTTACGCAATGAAACGCATCTTCAATGCCGCCTTCCAAAACCGAATCCTGATTTTGCTGATCATGCTTTTGGCAATGAGCACCTGCGGATATTCGGGGCCCAAGATGACCTACATTGTTGAAATGAATTTCGGGAGTTGGTTGATGCAGGAGGCAAACGATCCTTCGGATCCACAGCTCCAAGCGGTACTGTCAGAAACCAGCCGCATCGCCGCCACGGGCTCGGTGGACAAAATCGAAGCATTAGAGCAGGCGCTGCAACAAAAAAACATGGTTCGACAGGCGCGGTACTGGTTCTTTCAACCGGAAGAATTTGCCCCCAATTCCTCCGAAGACGATCTGTTCCGAGGCTTGCATGACAAGTGGAATGCCGCAAACGACAGGCTTGCCATGTTGTTGAAGGCGCGATTGGATGGATTTAACGACTATGACGCGGAGATCTTGATTGACCCGGTCACCAAACGGCTGCGCATTACCGTCAACAAAATCGGAGACCTCAAAACCGTCCGGAATTTGATCCAGGCAAATTCGGACCTCGGTTTTTACGCCACCTACGGCATCCGACAGATTGGCCCGACCTTCAGAAGTGCCTGCCAATCCTTGATCATGGCCGATACTTTGGTAGAATCACCAGACTTGGCGCAGTTGATCCACCTTGATCAGCAAATCGTGCAGAACAAATCAGCATTCGATGGGCGCGACGACGCCATGATCGGCATGGCGGCAGTTCAGGACACGTTCACAGTAGGTCGTCTTCTGGAAAAAATTCGCCCCAATAGCAGCCTGCCATCCGATCTGAAATGGGCTTGGTCTGCAAAACCGTTGGTAGGTCCAGACGATCCTGTTTTTGGACTCTATGCCTTGCGGACGGTAAAAGGAAAGCCCGAAATCAACGGCGAAGTCGTCACAAAGGCCTTCGTTTCCAGCAATTTGAACGAAAGTCCTGCTGTCCAGATCACGATGAATGGCGAAGGATCGGATCATTGGCTCAAAATGACCACGGTCAACCAAGGTCGCCAAATCGCGATGGTGATCGACGGGGCTGTGTATTCTGCACCTTATGTCCAAGAGCCGATCAGCGGTGGCAGTACCCAAATCACCGGCAACTTCACCAAGGAAGAAATCAAGGAATTGGCCGCCTTGCTGAATGCAGGAAATCTTCCGGGGCAAGCCGTAATCATCGGCGAGGAAGAAAAAAGTGAATCTGGCAAGTGATCGTTTGCAGGGTATCCACCGATCTCTATTGGGCGACTGAATCATTCCCTTCTATATTTGCACCATGGCACGTATCATCGGCATCGACTTTGGCATGAAACGCACGGGATTGGCTTGGACCGACCCTTTGCAGATCATTGCGACAGGTTTGGAGACCGTTGCCACTGACATTCTTGTGCCGCATCTTCAAACCTTGCTGAAAAAAGAGCAGGTAGAAAAAATTGTTTTGGGTCATCCGACAAGGCTCGACGGATCGGATACCGATACCACACAGCCCGTTTTGGCCTTGAAAAAGAAGCTTGAAGCTACGTTTCCGACGATTCCGGTCGTGCTTTGGGACGAACAGTTCAGCTCCAAAAAAGCCATGCGCGCCATGATTGATGGCGGCGTCTCCAAGAAGAACCGCCGTGACAAGGCCCTCATCGACAAAGTGAGCGCCACACTTATTCTCCAAGATTATCTCGCCACGAATTCATTATGATATACCCCATTGTTGCCTACGGGCATCCTGTGCTTCGCACCCGGGCGCAAGAGATCAATCCTGACCATCCCGGATTGCCCGAGATCATCGCCAACATGTACGAAACGATGTACAATGCCAAAGGTGTCGGTCTCGCAGCGCCACAAATCGGCAAGTCGATTCGGATCTTCATCGTTGATGGCAGCCCCATGGAAGGAATGCTCGAAGACGATCCGACCCCGATGGAAGGCTGGAAAAAGGTTTTTATCAACCCTGTCAAACTCAACGAACATGGCGAGGCTTGGGGTTATGACGAAGGTTGCTTGAGCATTCCCGACATCATCGAGGAAGTCTACCGGGAGGAACACGTTCATCTGCGGTACTTTGACGAAAATTTCGTGCAGCACGAAGCCACCTTTGGCGGACTTCAGGCACGTGTGATTCAACATGAGTACGATCACTTGGAAGGTGTACTTTTCACCGATTACTTACGTGGGCTCAAAAAGCAGTTGGTCAAGTCAAGACTGCTCAGAATCGCCCGTGGGAAGTATAGCACGTTCTATCCGATGACCTTTAGCTTAAAAAGCAAATAAATATTAAGTTTTCCTTGCTTTTGTGGAAAAAATAGCAGTCTTTTGGAAGCTGTTTTGCCTCAAGGGATTATAACTAAAGGTTTTTTATGAGCTTGAACGATCTCCACTCCAAAATTGTTGCTGCTAAAAACTTCCTAAACTCCGAAATGGTGCGTTTGCGTACCAACAACGATACCGTTTCTGCCATGGGTTACCGCGAGCTGGGCGACCGCCTCGACATGATTCATGAAATTGAGCGTATCGGAATCCGGAATTTGGGCGACCGCGACATGCGTCGCATTTCCCGTTTGATTGGTCAATTGGACCAATATTCTGGCTCTGCCAACTGATTCGGGAACGTTTTTTATGAAAAAGCAGGGGCCAAGCTCCTGCTTTTTTGTTTTCCGCCTCGTTCGATGAAACCACGACGCAAGGTAATCCACTCAAATATCCTTTGGAACCGCCATCCGCACCGGAGTTTGCGTGATCGGTTCGAGCACAGCCCTTATCCCATGCGACCGATCCTAAGGCTCTGCACGAAGAAAGCCGACCAAACGGCCGGCTTTCTTACTATCAATCAGTGGGTGTGGATTCAATCGTGCATCAACGTGGATCACAAACACGGCAATGGCGGCGCTTGTGGCGGATTTTGGTCTTTTCAACAACCCTCCAAGTATAGTATCCCTCCTGACGGCGCTCGGTACCATTGTCCCAAAGAATTCGCTCGGGCATCCAAACACGCTCTTCAACGATTCTCCAGTGCTTTTTCCCATTCTTGGAGTCCAAAATCACCACGCGACGATTGTCGGATGATGGGGTGAAGGACTCCAACTGATAGCTGCGGGAAACGAATGGATAGATCAAGGTAAACGAAACGCCGCTGTAACGACCGGTGTAGCACCATCCGACATTGTAGCTTGCTGGATAATAATACCCGTAGCCATAGTAGGAAGTGCAGTTGTCGTAATAGTTGGAGTTGTAGAAGTAGTTGGTGCTGGAACAACCGCCGCAGAAACCACCGTAGCTTGAGTGACCGCAGCCTGAGCCGGCATACCAAGTGTTGGTACAGCCATAGCCGCCGCCTACGTAGCCACCGCCGTAGTAGCCACCATAGCCGCCACTCGGGCCAGGATTGGTGCAACCGGTTCCAGTCCAACTGCCTTGCGGAGCTGGTCCGCCGTTGTGTCCATGGCCACCGCCATTGCCGCCGTGACCACCGCCGTTTCCACCATGACCACCACCGTGGTCAATAGGATCACCGGTCGGGCCGACACCGCCACCATGACCAATGGGACCGCTTCCGCCCGTTGGGCCAGCAGGATCGATCGGATCGCCGTTGCCAGGTCCAACAGGATTGCCGTGACCAATTGGGCCGCTTGGGCCGCCACCGCTCGTGTTGCAAGGACCGACGACACCTCCAATAGAAGTGTAATTCTGAACCATGTTTGCAGCAACGACAATGGTATGACCGTCGACACACATGTTCACGTATTGGCTTACGTTGCTGATGTTGCCCGGATCCTCTACCGGCTCATCATCACCGCCACCACTCGTGCCGTTGGTTCCCGCAGCACCTGAAAAGGTGTTGGGTTTGGGGGTATTGGGACGTGAATCATTTACTGCGGAAACGGTACCGCTGCTGAAAGTCTGTACCCTTGGATCGACAGTTTCGGTCTTAGGCTTTGGACCGGTATTTCCAGAGACAGTTGGCTGCCCAGACATTTCGTACCCCGTGATATAGGTTGGCCGACCATCTGATGCCGAGGCAGGGGAGACATTCGGTTTTGGATAGGTAGTCGTGCCGGGCTGTGACGATGGGCCGCCAAAGGTCGTTCTTGGACCGCTCCCGCTGGTCACAGGACGACTATCGTTGGTAGGACGATCGGTGTTGGACAAAGTAGAAGGATGGCTATAAGTCGGCTTCGGATCATTCCGCGGCTGGGTATAAGTCGGCTGCGAATAGGTCGGCTTCGGATCATTCCGCGGCTGCGAATAAGTCGGCTGCGAATAGGTCGGCTTCGGATCATTCCGCGGCTGACTGTAAGTCGGCTGCGAATAGGTCGGCTTTGGATCATTCCGCGGCTGACTGTAGGTCGGCTGCGAATAAGAAGGCTTCGGATCATTCCGCGGCTGACTATAAGTCGGCTGCGAATAAGAAGGCTTCGGATCATTCCGCGGCTGACTGTAGCTCGGCTGCGAATAGGTAGGTTTCGGATCATTCCGCGGCTGACTATGGGTCGGCTGCGAATAGGTAGGCTTTGGATCATTCCGCGGCTGCGTCGAGTGCGTGGCCTTTGGGGAAGAGGAAGCATTCGAAGGCTGCGAACCACCTTTGGATATGCCGCCAGAAGGTTGCGAAGGTCGACCACCTTGGCTCATTCCCAACTGAACAATGCAAAGCATTGCAAAAACGAGGAAAAAGGTATAAAAGCTTTTCATGACTTTAGAGAAAAAGGTTGAGAAAAAAGGAGGGCATTTGAAGTTCAATTGGATCAGAATCTCCTTGCCGGCGAAGCGCCTTGCAGATTTCCAGGCTGACTTACACGGGCTGCGGACTCTGGCCGGGCTGGGCTGTAGCTCGCCGCGTTTCCACGGCTTGGCTGCGCACCGCCATTGTAGGTCGGCTGCGTTGCTGGACGACTCATGTTGCCATTCATCGCTCCGCCACGGCTTGGCTGCGCACCGCCATTGTAGGTCGGCTGCGTGGTCGGACGACCAGTGTTGCCATTCATCGCTCCGCCACGGCTTGGCTGCGCACCGCCATTGTAGGTCGGCTGCGTGGTCGGACGACCAGTGTTGCCATTCATCGCTCCGCCACGGCTTGGCTGCGCCCCGCCATTGTAGGTCGGCTGCGTGGTCGGACGACCGGTGTTGCCATTCATCGCGCCGTTGTGGGTCGGCTGCGCACCGCCATTGTAGGATGGCTGCGTGGTCGGACGACCGGTGTTGCCATTCATCGCTCCGCCTGGGTCGGCTGCGCACCGCCATTGTAGGTCGGCTGCGTGGTTGGACGTCCGGTGTTGCCATTCATCGCGCCGTTTTGGGTCGGCTGCGCACCGCCATTGTAGGTCGGCTGCGTGGTCGGACGACCAGTGTTGCCATTCATCGCTCCGCCACGGCCGGCTGCGCCCCGCCATTGTAGGTCGGCTGCGTGGTCGGACGACCAGTGTTATTGTTCATCGCTCCGCCACGGCTCGGCTGCGCACCGCCATTGAAGGTCGGCTGCGTGGTCGGACGACCGGTGTTGCCATTCATCGCGCCGTTGTGGGTCGGCTGCGCACCACCATTGAAGGTTGGCTGGGTGGTCGGACGACCGGTGTTACCATTCATCGCGCCATTGTGGGTCGGCTGCGCACCTCCATTGAAGGTTGGCTGCGTGGTCGGACGACCGGTGTTGCCATTCATCGCGCCGTTGTGGGTCGGCGAAGTCGTCGGACGGTTGGAGACCAAGCTATAGGCAGGCGGAGTGGAAGGCTTACCAGCAGCCACAGCCGTTGGATTGAAGGCCCCATTGGGTGCCGGCCTGCTCGTAGGCTTGCTCGATCCATAGGAAGGAGCCGGTCCATTTTGGCCATTGCTGGCGAGCTCACCGACATGTCCTACAGGACGGCCTGCACCGGGTCCGAATCCGGGTCGGCCTCCTGCATTTGCTCCGGTAGGGCGTGCGCCGGTTTGGCTGCCTGCATTGTTACCAACCCTGCCACCATGTGCGCTGGTACGGTAACCGGTTCCATAGAAGCCACCATCGTAGTAGTCGCTCGTGTAACCGTCATTGTAATAGCCGCCATCTGAATAGGTATCACCATAGTAACCATTTTCTGCGTGGCCTCCGTAACCATTTGGATAGTAGGCGCCGTCAGCAAAATAGCCATCGGAATCATAGTAGCCGTCGGTGTAGTAACCCCCACCGACCCAATACCCGCCATCACTGTAGTATCCTTGATAGTAAGGCGTAGGTGAATAGCAATAGTTCACCACCTGTCCGCAGTGATAGTAGGAATAAGTTGTGCCATAGACCGGGCGGCGAACAACAGGCCTCCAAGCCCAATAGCCATCGTTCCAACGGCGGCATCCACCCCATCTCACCCATCCACCGGGAATCCAATAGGAAGTCTCGGAAATGAAGTAGCGGTAGGTTCCGCAATGGCTCATTTCCCATCTCACTCTGCTGGGGGCACAGTAAGATTGAGCAGCACCATAGTAAGCGTAACTGTTGCATCCCCATTGGGCGGCGGCATCCGAAGCTGCTGCACCCAAAAGGAAGAAGGTAATCATCATCAACAACAACTTTTTCATAATCGGCCTCCTTTAATTAATTTCGTGCCATGACCAACGTGCCAACATCGGTGCCAAAATTTGAAGGCCTGCTTTCATTGCTCGGCAAATACTTCCCTGCCGCCCTCTCCGAGGGCCAAATCGATCAGTTCAGGCTGGCGTTTGAAGGCTATGTAGAATGGAATGCAAAGATCAATGTGATCAGTCGGAAGGACATGGAGAACCTCGCGGAGCGCCATTTCCTTCACAGCCTCGCCATTGCTAAATCGATTCAATTCAAATCGGGTACCAAAGTGCTGGATGTCGGTACAGGTGGTGGCTTTCCGGGTATTCCATTGGCCATTTTCTTTCCCGAAAGCCATTTTCACCTCGTTGATTCGCGCCAAAAAAAAATCCAGGTGGTAGAGGCCATCGTGGAGATCACTGGCCTAAAGAATGTACACCACACTGTACAACGCGTCGAGGAAATGAACACACAGTACGATTTTGTAGTAAGCCGTGCAGTGGCCTCCCTTGATCAGTTCATCCCTTGGGTGCGCCGGCGCATACATTGTCGGCAGCAAAACGAACTGACAAATGGCATTCTCTACCTGCGTGGCGAAGGTGTGGAAGCAGAACTCAAAGGTGTCCAATTTGCAAAATCACCTTCGGTTACCCAGCTCAGCAGCATGTTTGACGAAGAATTCTTTGAAACCAAGGTCCTCGTTCATTTGGGAATGTGTTAAAGGGGAGTGCTTCTCAGTTGTCTATTGTCAATTGTTTTTCTATACTTGCAGTGCTAAATAAAGCTAGACGGTATGGGCGATAAGCTTACTGATTTCGGGCCAATTGGCCAATATATTCCACTTTTCATCTTGGGGGTGATTGCCATCGTCCTCGGTTTGTTGTTGGCAAATCTCTCCAAATTGATGGGACCTTTCCGTCCCAACAAGGTCAAAGAGTCTGTCTACGAATCTGGAATGGATCCTGTCGGTACTGCCCACGACCGATTCTCCGTGAAATTTTACATGGTTGCCATGTTGTTCATCCTCTTTGACATCGAGGTGGTCTTCATGTATCCTTGGGCGGTCAATTTCACGCAATTGGCAGCAATGGACAAATTACAAGGTGGATCAGGGATCTTTCCCTTGTTGGAAATGTTTGTCTTTGTGGTGATCCTTTTTGTGGGCTATATCTACGTCTGGAAAAAAGACGGTCTCGAATGGGACTAGGTCATCAAGCAGGTTCAGAGGCTTGGGCACGCGAGTTGATCGAATTTCAGGCTTGGCGTCGCGAAAAAGTCAGTGAATTGTTGCGCGAAGTCGATGAAAAGGTTTTCACGGAACAATTGCACGGTAGTTTTGGTTCTTTGTACATTATTTTGAATCATCTGGTTTGGGCCGAAAAGGTATGGTTAGGGCGCGTAGACCGCGACACCGTCGCCACCATGAAGCCCTCCAATGTAGCGGGTCTCTTGGAAATGTGGGCCGAGGTAAACGGGAAATGGAGCAGTTTGATCCATGAGATGAATACCGAGGATATTTCCAGGGAAATCGAATACTTCACCTCCACAGGAGACCGGTTTACCAACTCCGTTTTGGAAATCGTGATCCACATGGTCGACCACTCGACCTACCACGTGGGGCAAATGATGAACGCGATCAGAGGGTTTGGAATGGAACCCGTTTCTACGAATTACATCCATTATTTGAGGGCAAAAGCCACAGAATAGAATATGGGAATCGAAAAAGCGCTTGCAAAGCAAGGATTTCTCCTCACCACGGTCGATGCCGTGACCAACTGGGGCCGCACCAATGCCCTCTGGCCCATGCCGATGGGCTTGGCCTGTTGCGCCATCGA
Organism: Bacteroidota bacterium; assembly: GCA_016718825.1. Taxonomy (NCBI): domain Bacteria; kingdom Pseudomonadati; phylum Bacteroidota; species Bacteroidota bacterium. The sequence continues at coordinate 180,777 of JADKCL010000073.1, forward strand.
AATGATGTCGTTTGCGGGTCCACGCTATGACGTTTCGCGCTTCGGGAGCGAGGTGTTTCGTTTTTCACCCCGCCAAGCCGACGTGATGATCGTCGCCGGATGGTGTACGTACAAGATGGCCCACGCCGTCAAGCGGATTTGGGACCAAATGCCGGATCCAAAATGGTGCATCGCCATGGGCGCCTGCGCCTCTACAGGCGGCATGCACCGCGTGTATGGCGTAACGCAGGGCGTCGACACCTTCCTTCCAGTGGACATTTATATCCCCGGTTGTCCACCACGCCCTGAGACGGTCGTGCATGCCTTGATGACCCTCCAAGAGCGGATCAAAAAAGAACACTCCGTCCTACAAGACTGATCGGTCTTGCGACACAATCATAAAAAATCCGCCCATCGTGGCGGATTTTTCTTTTTAGGGCCTGCAACGATAGCCTTGCGATACTGCCACAATCTCGCAGCGTATGAAAATCCGCATTCAACGTCAACCCTCCAAAACCAGATTTCGAGCCGCAAACAGCTCCCCCATCAACGCCGAAAGGCAACCCAAGAAGGATTGCCTTTCGACCGAACACTGACCGTGGCCAGTATAATTAATTCATTTTGATCAACTTGCGCGTGATACTACCGCTGTTGCTTTCTCCTTTGAGGAAATAGACGCCAGCAGGCAAATCCCTGAAATTGGATCCGGCAAATGGCAACTGATGATAGCCTGGAGCCTGACGACCGGCATCATAGTTGAAAACGGCCCTTCCGGAAACATCCGTCATCGTAAATGAGATCGCTTCCGACTTTGCCAAGGCAAAGGAAATCCTCAGATCGTCGTGGAATGGATTTGGACCAACTTTGAAATCCCAAACGGGTACCGTTGGGTCATCAGCAGCAACCAAAGTTAAGTTCATGTTGATGTTGTCGATGTACACCGTCTGTCCACCACCAGAGGTGCAATTGAATTTCACACGCAAATTGGGCTCACCCGCAAAGCTATCCAATGAAATCGTATCTGAAAGCCAATGCGTAGCAAGGGAGGGTACCCATTCTACGGTAGTTGCGGAGCCAGCCACGGTAGCCAAGTACGGGCCTGACTTGCTGTAGACTTGCGTCCAAGTAGCTCCACAGTCGGTCGAAACATCTACGGAGAGTCCGTCACTGACCAATCCACTAAACTTCTTGTAGCTCCGATCAAATGTCATATATCCCGAAAGCGCATTTTGCAGGGAAAACGGCGTCGAGTGCAAGGACATCGTTTGGCCTTCGTTACGCGCTCCATAGTTCCTTACCCTCATCGAATTCTGTCCTTCGGAACGTGCCGTTGTGGTGAGTGACCAAGTCACAGCGCCATGGTCGTCGGTGATGTGCCAGCCTTGCGGCAGGGACAAAATACCCTCAAATCCTTGCACGAGCGGGGAAGTGCTCGGGGTGACGACGTGCATGTATTGTGTTTTGGACTCCGTCGCATTTCCGACACCATTGGTTGTGACCAAAGTGACGTCATAGTCGCCGGCTGCACTGTAAGTCACGATCGGATTTTGCAAAGTGGAAGTAGCAGGATTTCCGCCAGGAAATGTCCAGCTCCAACTTGTAGGCGTATGCAAGGACAAATCCGTGAACTGCACGGGGACACCTGCGCAAACTCTATCATTTTCAGCCATAAAATCTGGTGCAGGCGTACAACCAGCAGAAACCGTTCCGTCGCAACCGGTAGCGGTCAAGTTTGCAGGTGACCAAAGTACGGAGCGCTGATTGTTGGTATAAAAATCCATGCGATCCTTTTGACCTTGGGTAAACATATTTTGGCATATTCCATCGGAGTAGTCCATGTAGTTCTCGATCTGATCAAAATTATCAACCGGTGTATCGGTGCAGCTGTTGAGGTTTGGACATCCAAAGTTGGGGTCAGCGGCTTGTGGGGTATCACAAACACGGTCGCCCTGAGCAGCACAAGTGTTTGCAGAGGCGCCTTGACAGCCATTTTGAAAGGTGTGGAATAAACCAAACCAGTGACCTGCCTCGTGCGTTGTGGTACGCCCTTGATATGTGGGCTCGCTACGACCCAAGAAATCAGCATGTATCACGACGCCGTCAAGGTTTGGGAAAACGGTCAGATTATAGGGGAAGGTCGCATAACCAATGATTTGGCCCGTTGTCGTCGAAGTTTCAATGCTGCAAGGCACCCAAATGTTGAAATACTTCTGTGGCGGCCACTGAATAAGCCCTTTCATTTGTGCTTCATCGGCCTTGTCATGGTAACACCACTGCGGGGCGACGACATGGTTAAAGCCGGTTGTAGGACAGCCATAAGGGTCGATGGTGGCAAGGCAGAATTCATATTCGGTATCGACCCCATTGCCAAATCCTGCAGTTCCGGCCATCTTACGAAAATCCTCATTGAGGACCTCGATTTGGCTCAATGCATCTGCCTCGCTGACACACTCAATATCAGAGCACTGGATGAAGTGAAACACGACAGGAATTTTACGTACGCCACCTGTGACACCTTCAATTCTTGGCTGGCTCACAAACTCCTGGTAAGCAGCTTCATTCAACTCCATGGCCTGTCTATAGGCTGGGTTTTGAAGCATTTGTTCGTGGAGTTCATCGGTGCCGCAGGTCTTCTGCTGCGCCAATGTCGATCCATACATCCCGGTAAGCAAACAGCAAATCGCGAGTAGTCTTAATCCCAAGGTATTTTTCATTTTTTCTTCAATCACCAAGTTTTCCCAAAAATACGCAAAATATTCAAAATGCCCTTTCCTGCGGGATAGGGGTCAATTGACTTTGACAAGCTTGACCGTGGTGGCTCCACTCCCGTCAACCAACCGTAAAAAATACAATCCCGCCGGCATTTCCCCCCAAATCGAGGTAGGGATTTCAATCAAATTGATTCCAGCAACCATTGGCAGCAATTCACTGCGATAGAACTCCGCTCCTTGAATATTGGTCAAAATGGCCTCCATTTTACCGCCAACAGTCCTTTCAATCTGGATCGACGGCACAAGCTGGGAGGGATTGGGGATTACCCGAATGCTGTTTTGCCCCTGCAACGGCGCATTGGCATTGACCAGCATGGAGATGTTGAGGTTATCCAGGTAAATATCCTGTCCATTGCCGCCGATGCTTCTGAATTTGAACCGCACTTCGTTGAATGTGCTGAATGCAGCCAAATCCACGGTATCGGTGCGCCACTGCGTGGCTGTCGGCACAAATGGGGCATTGGACTGAAATCCGCCAACGGTTGCGAGGCCAAAGCTTGTTTTTGCCCACACTTTCTGCCAAGTCAACCCACAATCCGGAGAAACCCACAATTGCAATGAATCAATGTTAAAACCACCGCGGCGCTTGTAGGCATAATCAAAAGTAAGCATCGGTGCCGCTGCCGTTGTGAGGTCATACGGCCCAGAGATCAGATCTTGCTTCATTTTCGGGGCCAATTGGGCAAAGTTGTGAACCACAACCGACCTTGAGCCCAAGCTTGATGCCAAGCCCGTACCCGACCAATGCCATTGACTTGACTCCGAAGTTTCGTACCAACCCAAAGGCAAACCTGTCGGCTGCTCAAAGTTCTCGGAAAAAGGTGCCAATGTAGACGACGAAACATAAACCGATGCCGACTGAACTAAAGAATCACCTCCGATTGCATTCGTTACGCGCAATGTCACATCATAGGTGCCCGCCTGCGTCCACGACACAATCGGATTCTGAGTGGTCGAAGTTCCGGGATTACCTCCTTGAAAAGTCCAGTTCCAAGCAGTCGCAGGTCCAGTAGAACGATCGGTAAACTGCACCGACTGCCCGGCACAGACGACGCGGGTATCTTGCTCAAAGGCCGCAAGCGGCTGACATCCAGGAGAAACCGTGCCATCGCAGCCGGTAAGCGTCAAATTGGAATCTGACCAAATCATCGACCTGTCCGAAGCAAGGTAGCCATCAATCCGGACGAGTTGTCCCATTGAAAACATTTGCATGCACAAGTCGTCGGTGTAGTCCATGTAGTTCATGGTTTGGTCGTTGAGGTCCACCGGAGACTCATTGCAGGAATTTCTGACTGCTGGGCAGCCAAAATTGGAGGCATTCGTGGGCGGAGTGTCACAAACCCTGTCCCCTTGGCTCAGGCAATTTTGTTGCGACATCCCGCTGCATCCGCCATCAAATGTATGGTAAAGACCCAGCCAATGCCCGACTTCGTGAGTACCCGTTCGGCCAAGATTGTAGGTGCCTGCAGGCGTCCCAAAACCGCGTCCGAAACTCGTGCCGGTGATCACCACCCCATCGCTCCCGGGATCAAATCCGAGCCAATCGGGAAAGGTTGCATAACCGAGAATGCCGTCTTCGATGTTGACAGGAACCCAAATATTCAAGTACCTGTGCGGATCCCATTGCACGGAACCCTTCAACAGCGCTTCATCATTCATGTTGTGAATCGCCAAAACGGGATCCACCACACGGTTGATGCCTGTAGTCGGGCAGCCATTGGGGTCGATCGTGGCGAGACAAAACCGGATGTTACAATTCGCAGCAACTGACTGGAATTCAAGCGGAATCAATGTCGTATCTGCATTGTATTTGCCAAAGTCCTCGTTCAAGACATCGATCTGGGATTGTACTCTCGCATCCGAAATCAGCGGAAGATTGGACTGCTGAATGACATGAACCACGACTGGAATGACCCGTTCGGATCCACCACCTTGCGCGCCGCGATTCACATAATCAATGTATCGGGCTTCGGAAGCGGCTTGGAGGTTTTCAAATCCGCGAAATCTTGCCGCACGGTCTGCGGTCAAACTCGTCGTTCCACAACGATCCTGCCCAAAAAGTGATGCCGGAACGATAGCAAGCAGGCCAAACAGCAATACAAAAATGGAGTTTCTCACAAATTACCTTTTGCCAAAGATAGCCAATTCGACTTGTCGTTTGAAGCCTTTGGCCGACATTTCCAAGTTTCCCGGTGAACGATTATTTGTCCTTCTTCTTTTTCTTCATGGACATTCCTCGGAGGATGGTCGACAACATGAATTCGGCCTGCGGGGCATGGACATCCGACAGACTTTTCATCACCTGCAACAGCACTGCGGAAAATTCCCTTGAAGGAGACGGAAAATCGATCTCGCCCTCAGCCCGCATTTCCTTCAATCCTGCTGTCAATTGCCGCAGCAGCACCTGACGCTCAAAGTTTTCGATCCTTTCGAATAGATGGGGCAAATGATTCGCCAAATCCGTCTTCAGAATGGTCGAAATGGACATTCGCCAAGTCTTCAAAATCTCGAAAAAGTCCTGAAGCTGACTTTTGGAATTGGCCTGTTTCTTGGATTTCGACAGTTTTTCTTCGAAGCGCGCAAACAATTGCACAAGATTTTCCTCCACCATTTCCTCCTTGGAGCTGCAATGTTTGTAAATCGTCTTCTTGCTGATTTTCAGATCCTTTGCAATCGAATCCACCGAAACGGCAAAAAACCCTTTCTGATTGAAGGCGACAAAACAGCGATCCAAAATGCGCTGTCGTGTGATGGGTGTAGGATTTTTTTCCATTGGAAGCGACTCAAGATAGGGAAGTCGGGAATGAAAATCAACAATCAACAGCGGATTTAAAGGCGCCGGAAACAAGAACTGCCCGAATTTCTCCGGGCAGCATCCTTATTTTCAACTCCTTGCGGAGGTCTTAGAGCAAATACATCGTCTGCTTGATGGCATCGATCACACGCTTGGGGTTGGGCAACCATTCGGCGATGAGGGTCGGCGCATAAGGCAACGGGGTGTCGGCAGTCGTGACACGGATCACGGGTGAATCCAGATAGTCAAATGCCAGACGCTGAATCATATACGTCAATTCGCCAGCAAATCCAGCCAATGGCCAGCTTTCTTCCAAAAAGACGCAACGATTGGTTCTTTTGACCGAATTGATGACGGTGTCATAATCGATCGGGCGCAAGCTGCGCAAGTCAATGACTTCGACGTCAATGCCTTCTGCCTGCAAAATCGTAGCAGCTTCCAAAGCCACGTGCACCATCTTGCCAAAGGTCACAAGCGTCACGTCGTTGCCGGGACGTTTGATCTCGGCGACGCCGATGGGGATCAGAAATTCGGTATCCTCGGGGACCTCGCCTTTCCAGCCATACATCTGCTCGCTTTCCATCACCAACACCGGATCATCGTCGCGGATGGCGGATTTGAGCAGGCCTTTTGCATCACGCGGGGTCGCGCAGGAAACCACTTTCAAGCCTGGGCAGTTGGCAAACCAGTTTTCAAAGGCTTGGCTGTGCGTAGCTGCCAATTGGCCTGCACTTTGGCTTGCACCACGGAAAACGATGGGCACATGAAATTGCCCGCCGCTCATTTGGTACATCTTAGCCGCATTGTTGATGATCTGATCGATTCCCACGAGGGAAAAGTTCCAGGTCATGAACTCGACGATCGGACGCAGGCCCACCATGGCGGCTCCTACACCAATACCGGCAAAGCCGAGCTCGGAAATCGGCGTGTCGATCACACGCTTCGCGCCAAACTCCTCCAACATGCCTTGGCTGACCTTGTAGGCGCCATTGTATTCAGCAACTTCCTCACCCATCAAAAAAACACGCTCATCGCGGCGCATTTCCTCGACCATGGCTGCACGGAGTGCCTCTCTGAATTGCATTTCTGCCATATTCTTCGCTTTTGAATTCGGGTCGCTAAGTTAGGGGAAATTGGGGAAGGAAAAAATCACTTGCTGTTCAAGGGACGAATCTCAATTTCCCGGATCAAATAATTGGGCGAAGTATCCAGAACATGCACGATCGAAAACGCCAATTCGTCGGGATCGAGCATCTTGTCATTGGCCACAAAGCCCGGAATCTCATCAAAAAAATGTGTCGCCGTGGATCCTGGGAATACGGTGGTGACCTTGATGCCGTCTTTCCGTAGCTCTTGAAAAAGGCAATCTGTTAGCCCCGCAACCGCAAATTTACTGGCATTGTAACCCTCTCCCTGCGGCATTCCAACCTTGCCCGCGATGCTTGAAATGTTCACGATATGGCCGCCACGCTGTTTTTTCAGTTGCGGAACAGCCGCTCGGGTCACCAAAAATGTCCCTTTGACATTCACATCCATCATTCGTTCGAACTGCGCGATGTCAAAGGATTCGATGGGGCTGAAGTAGCCAAAACCCGCATTGTTGATGAGAAAATCGATGGAGGCGACGGTTTGTAGGGTCCAATCGATGGCTGATTCGACCGAAGCTCGCATCACTGACGTCACATTTTACAAAATGGAGGTTTGCATGGCTGAAATCCGGTGAATTTTGCCCCCATCCGATGACCACCGCTCCCCGGTCCAACAACGCCAAGGCCAAGGCCCGGCCGATTCCCTTGCTGATGCCCGTGATGAGGGCTGTCTTTCCTTGAATATAGTCTTGCTTTTGCATTCGTTTTCGTTTTGTCCTCAAAATTAGCCCTCCTGCCCGATTCTTCGCCACCTTCGAATCAATTTTAACGCCGTTTGTCAATCCCATCCGAACATTTGCACCCGATTTTTCGTTTATTTTGCAGTGTTAATTCGCTAGAAAAACAATGAGTAACTTTAATCAAAATCCTTTTCAGACCAATTCAAGCATCGGCGGCATTGCCAATCAAGGCCGCAAATGGGACTATCGCGATGTGAATGCGCCGGCGATGGCCCCCGGAAAAACGGCCAACGCTTTTATCACACGCGTGTTTACGATCATGGCCTTCGGCCTCGGTATCACCGGGTTGGTGTCATGGTTGTTTGCGACCAAGTATCTGGGCACGATGCAAGATGCTGCCATATTCTTTGGCGGTCCGATGCGTTGGGTAGTGATGTTGGCGCCTTTGGCCTTTGTCTTGGTGCTTTCTTTTGGTATCCAACGGCTGAGCTATCCAGTTGCAACGGCCATTTTCATTGCGTATGCCGCAGTGATGGGGGTTTCACTTTCCTCGATCTTTTTCATTTATTCGATCGGAACGATCTTTCAGGTGTTTCTGATGGCTTCGGTCACCTTCGGATTGATGGCGCTCGTGGGTGCGACAACCAAGGTGGACTTGACCAAATTCGGATCGATTCTGATGTTTGCCTTGATCGGCTTGATCGTGGTTTCGCTTCTGAACTGGATCTTCCAATCCTCCATGTTGGACTTCATCATCAGTGGCGTGGGCGTGCTGATCTTTGCTGGTTTGACCGCATTTGATACACAGAAACTGCTCCGTATCGGTCAAAATGCAGAAGCAGGCTTGGAAAGCACCAACAAAATGGCCTTGATGGGTGCCTTGGCACTGTATCTTGACTTCGTGAACTTGTTCCTTTTCTTGCTGCGTTTGTTCGGAGGAAATCGGAACTAATTGACAGCATTGTCAGATTCGAATCGCAGGGGATGCTTCGCATTTCCTGCGATTTGCTTTTTGGGGTAACCTCAGTTCTGGATTGAATAACTCATAATCGATTGATAATCTACAGTATGCAATGTGATCATTGGGATCCGAAATGGATATTGCTGAATTCCTAGGTTTGTTGCGTCGTGTAGGGACAGGTCGCGACCTGTCCCTACACGACGCATTTGAAAACCAATTGGTTATATCCTATCGTTCGTAATTGGAAACTGTTTGAAATCCAGAACTGAGGTTAGCATAAGCTGATCGCACACAGCTAGACTTCCACACTCAACCCATCGTATGCCAGTTGAATGCCAGCCGGCAATTCCAGCGCGACTTCTTCGTGTCGGCCGAGCAAATGGCTCATATGGGTAAAGTATGTCTGGTCGGCGCCCAATTCCTGGGCCAATTCCACCGCTTGGTCCAATGTAAAATGGGACAAATGCGAGGTCCTGCGCAAAGCATTTAACACGAGGACCTTCAGGCCCTTCAACTTGGCCTTGCTCTCTTCCGAAATGAAATTGGCGTCCGTGATATAGGCGATGTCGTCCACGCGGAAACCCAGCACAGGCATGCGGTAATGCAAAACAGGAATCGGAATGAATTCAATTCCGTCGACCAAAAAGGGCTCCTCGGTGATGATATGCACGTTGACACCCGGCACGCCGGGATATTTCTCTTCCTCGAAGACATAGTAAAATTCCCGCTCGAGTCCCTTGAGCGTCATCGAATTGGCATAGATGTCAATATCGGCCTTCTGTCGGAAGTTGAAGGCCCGAATGTCGTCCATCCCGGCGATATGGTCCTTGTGTGGATGCGTAAATACGACGGCATCGAGGCGCCGAACACCTGAACGCAACATTTGCTGCCGGAAATCGGGTCCCGTGTCGATCACGAAGACCTTTCCATCGACCTCAAGCATCACCGAGGCACGCAGACGGTCGTCTTTGGGGTCGTCGGAGGTGCAAACCTCGCAATCACAGGCGATCACGGGAATGCCTTGCGAAGTGCCCGTTCCAAGGAAGGTGAGTTTCACAGCTGAATTTCGGTTTGTCTGACTTTGTGGAGGAGCTTGCGTTCGTTTTCGTCGAGTTTGGTTTCATCCACCTCGACTTGCCGCAGAATCTCGATCAGGGCGCCGACCTTGCTTTCCATCGGGAAAAACTTGTTGATCACGACGACATTCTGCTCCTCGATGATGCAATAGCCGCTTTTGAAGCTGCCTTTTTCATAGCGCACCTTGAATTCGAGCACTTTGAAGAGTGCCTCGAGCTTTTCCTGAAGTTGTTTTGTGGGTTTCACTGACCGCGACTTTGCCGAATGGCGAAGTTAGGGATTGACACGGGTGTAAACAAGGTCGGGGAATGCATTTCTATGTTCTAAACTTCGAATCAAACGCCACTTACCGGCTTAGCATACTTTAACAATCCATCCGTAAGGGAGTCCTTAGTTTTAGCGGATGAAAATTCTCTTGCTTCCATTTCCTTTGCTCTTTTCGCTCGTCGTTTTCGGTCAAAATCCCCTTCCAGCGAATGTCTTGGCCTATCAGCAAGCCCATCCGGATCCTGAGGCATCGAGCAAGGCCGTCGGAACCGTGTCGAAGGGCAGCCTGCAAAGTGGGCGGCTCTTTCCTTACCAAGGTACCAACTTCAGCTACTTTGACACGCTGAGCTATGTCAGCGGTCGCGCATGGGTGCACGAACGCGTACGGGACGCGACGCTCGCAGCCTACGCCGCGCTCGATACACTGGTTCCGGGCCGCGTTTTGGGAATGATGGAATGCTCCAATGAAAAAGGCGGCAAAATCTGGCCCCACCGCACCCACCAAAATGGCCTCAGCATCGATTTTATGATGCCCATGCGCCAAAATGGGCAAGCCTTCTACGGCCTCGACACCATCGGATTGGAGCATTACCTCCTCGAATTTGATGCCAATGCCCGCTATCTGGGCGATACGAGCATTCATGCCGACCTCGACCTTGTGGCACAACACCTGCTGCTGCTCCAACAAACCGCCAAGGCGCATCAACTCAAAATCACCAAAGTCATCCTCAAACTGGAATTCAAGGACGAACTTTTCGCCACCCCGCATGGCAAGCTCCTGAAAAACAGCGGCATCTACCTCGCCTCGGAACTCACGAGCCTGATCAACGGGCTGCACGACAACCATTATCATGTGGATTTTGGGTTGTTGTGACGGGGGGGGAATCCCTTGGAAAAGAAAAGGGGTCCCCCCGGGGCCCTGGGGGGGGCCCGAGCTGGGGCGGTGGGGGGGCGGCCCGCAGCGGCGGGCAGGGAGGGTTGTTGGGGTGGGTGGTTTTTTTTTCCACTTTCGGCCTAAGAACTTCCCCCGAGCAACAAAATCCGACCTTTCTGCGTACAGGTGGAGTTGAGGAATTGCACCTACACCTTAAGGTCCCGAGAAGCATGAAATTTTTCGAAACACTATTTGAAATTGTCGGATGGATCGGCATTGCGATTTCCCCAACGGGTATCGGTGCATTGATCGGCGCATTTTGCTATTTCGGGATGGATGCTCCTTGGGGCCTCGTGACGGCCATTGCCCTCACCACCATCGGATTCGTGGTCGGTGCCATCTTCGCTACCCGGGCTTGGAAACGCGGCGGTACAATGAACCTACTCTCCCGCGTGGACCGCATTCCAGAATTGGACGGCGACCCCGAACAACACAACTGAACTGGCAAACCCCAAAACGCACCGGTCTGCTTCGCACCGGACTCCGTCCCCTCAACCCGTCCCCGTCTTCGCCCTCGGCGCCCCTTCTTTGTTTCCCGTGTCAAAATCCCTATTTTTGCCCATCATTCTAATGAAGTAGTATGGGAAAAGTAGCCAGTCAGGAGAGCACAAAGGGAGCAATTCCATTTTCCAAGGATGTGATCCTGAACGACTTTCGGATAGCGCATCAGAGCCGCCAAGCGAGCTATCTCGGCCGCAAGGAAGTGCTCACGGGCAAGGCCAAGTTCGGCATTTTTGGCGATGGCAAGGAAATCGCACAGGTTGCCTTGGCCCATTCCTTTGCCAATGGCGACTTCCGATCCGGCTACTACCGCGACCAAACCATGGCATTTGCCCTCGGCTACAGCAATGTCAAGGAATTTTTTGCGCAACTCTATTCCGATACGGACCTCGAAAAGGAACCCGCCTCGGGTGGACGTCAAATGAATGGCCACTTTGCTACGCGTAGCCTCAACCACGACGGCACTTGGAAAAATCTCACCGAGATGGCCAATTGCAGCGCCGACGTCTCCCCTACCGGTTCACAAATGCCGCGTTTGGTGGGCTTGGCCTATGCTTCCGTGCTTTATCGCCAAGTCGCTGATCTTCAGCAATTCACCAACTTCAGCCACAACGGCAACGAAGTTGCTTGGGGCACGATCGGCAACGCAAGCGCGGCCGAAGGCATGTTTTGGGAAGCCATCAACGCCATGGGCGTGCTCAATGCTCCGGTCGTCATGTCCATCTGGGACGACGGTTACGGCATCTCCGTTCCCAACAAATTCCAGCATACCAAAGACAATGTCGGCGAATTGTTGCGTGGCTTTCAGCGGCGCGAAGGATTTGAAGGCGGCTACGAAATCTTTACCGTCCGTGCTTGGGACTATGTCGCCCTGGTCGACACCTATCAGGAAGCAGCGCGCCTCGCCCGCGAGGAGCATGTGCCGGTGATCGTGCACGTGATCGACGTGACGCAACCCCAAGGCCATTCGACCTCAGGCAGCCACGAACGCTACAAAAGCAAGGAGCGCCTCCAATGGGAGGATGATTTCGACGGCATCAAAAAAATGCGCGAATGGATGATTGCCAACGGCATCTCCACCGCTGAGGAAATGGACGCCATCGAAGCTGAAGACAAAAAACTGGTCCGCAATTGGCAAAAGGATGCTTGGAGCGACTTCTGCGCCCCGATCAAGCGCCATATTGAATACTTGGTTGGCCTGTTTGACAGCATCGCTGCTTACTCGAAGCATGCAACACGTGTTTTGGAGATCAAAAACGGGTTGACTTCGGCGATTGATCCGCTGTACCGCGACCTGATGATTGCCGCGCAAAAGGTGATTCTCGCAACCCGCGACGAAGCCGGTCCCGAACGTCAAAAGCTGCTGGAATGGAAACGCGAGCTGAATGCCCTTCAATATGAAGCATTTAGCAGCCACTTGCACAGCGAAACCCGCGAGGCCGTGCGGCACGTACCCGCCGTCGCGCCAACGTTTAGTGAAAGTTCGCCGACCTTAAGCGGCTACGAAGTCATCAACCGCTTTTTTGACATCGCCTTGGGACGTGATCCCCGGATTTTTGTCTTTGGGGAGGATGTCGGCGGCATCGGCGGGGTGAACCAAACCTTGATGGGAATGCAGGCCAAATACGGAACCTTGCGCGTCAACGATACGGGCATTCGCGAATGCACCATCATCGGTCAAGCGATCGGCATGGCGATGCGCGGATTGCGGCCCATTGCGGAAATCCAATATTTGGACTATATCCTGTATGCCCTGCAAATCCTGAGCGATGACCTCGCGACGTTGAGCTGGCGCACCAAAGGCGGCCAAAAGGCGCCGGTGATCATCACCACACGCGGGCATCGCCTCGAAGGCGTTTGGCATTCCGGTTCGCCCATGGCGGGCGTCGTGCACTTGGTACGTGGCATCCATGTCTGCGTACCGCGCAACTTTGTGCAGGCTGCCGGCATGTACAATACCTTGTTGCAGAGCGACGAACCCGGCATCATTGTAGAAGTGCTGAACGGCTACCGTCAAAAGGAGCTGATGCCGGACAACATCGGCGAATACACGATTCAATTGGGTTATCCCGAAGTGCTGCGCAAAGGCAGCGACATTACGGTGGTGACCTACGGTCCGCTTTGTCGCCTGACGATGGAAGCTGCAGAAATGCTTTCCGCTTGTGGCATCGAGATGGAATTGATCGATGTGCAGACTTTGTTGCCATTTGACTTGGAGCACAGGATCGTCGAGAGCTTGAAGAAGACGAACCGCATTTTGTTCCTGGACGAGGACGTTCCGGGTGGCATCACGAGCTATATGATGCAAGAAGTGCTGGAAAAGCAAGGCGGCTATTATTGGCTCGACAGCGAGCCGCGCACTTTGGCTGCGCAGCCCCACCGTCCAGCCTACGGCTCCGATGGCGACTACTGGAGCAAACCCAATGTCGAGGATATCTTCGAATGCGTCTATGACATGATGCACGAGGCTGATCCAGCGCGGTTCCCGATTTTCTACCGGTAGTCCCGGATTTTCAGGGCTGAATTAAGCTGCTAACCGTACTCAAATCTGATGGCATTGTCCGTTGGATGCTTGCATTTCGCTTTTTTCCATAGCCCAAAAAAACACCGTCGACCCCCCATTTCCAGGAAGGCCGACGGCTATTCTTGCAATCTTGACTACAAAACTTTTTAGTTGAAGAGCAACCCGAAACCCATCGCAAAGCGATTGAGGTAGGTTTTGGAGGTGACTTCGTGGGTCACTTCTTCAAATCCATTCCAGAAGGTCTCGTTGTACCTCGCCTTCAGCTTTTGGAAGCGGTATCCAATATTCGCGGTGATACCCACGTGCGGGCCGCAGTAGGCACGGATGCCGAAATTGGCGCCGGTCGTGATACCTCCGTAGTTCCGGATGACCGATGGGGAACCCCACCAATCATAGTACATCTGCCCTTTGTTGGCGGCGGTGTAGCCGCCCAGGATGCCGACCCATGGCGTGACATTGCCCTTGATCAGATTGTATCGCACATCAGCCGTGATGGGGAACTTGCCTCCGTATTCCACGTATTCGATGCCAAGACCAAGGCCCGTCATCAAGTGCTCATTCCACTGCCAACCATTGACGGTGTAAAGCCCCGGATTCACGTTGATGCCGTACTTGTTGCCAAACATCATCCCGACGCTCGTGATGTTGTAATAGCCCTTCGTTTTGACAGCATAGGTCTTGGGGATGCTTTTGCTCTCAGTCTCCGCGCGCGCCAATTCCGAAGCTGGGAATTCGTAGATTTTGCCTTCTTCCGTCTTGATCTTCACGTGGTCACCGGCAATATACTCGATGATCGTTCCACGGATGAAGGAGCCGTTTTTGAGCCTGATCACATCATTTTGAGCTTGGGCAACAAATCCGGCCATAAGAAGCAAAGCAAACAGTCCTAAAATTTTCGTCGTCTTCATGGAATTGGGTATTGAGGGTGGTATTCGAATCAATGCTGTACTGGAATCACACTCAATTGCGTGATATTCTGCAAATCAGCATAGCTGTATTGGTAGATTCCCTCGGCGCTTGTCATCAAGAGAACCTGGTTGTTGGGGATCACGTCCGTGGCGGTGATGCCAGAAAATTGACTGATGAGATGCTGGTTGATGGTGCTCAAATCCGTTTTGTCAAACACTTTGAGCCCATCGGCGCCATCGCAGAGGAACAATGTATTGGCATCAACGCCCAAACCGTTGGGATTGGTCATCGGGAAATCATAGAGCAATGTCGGCTGCGACATATCACTCAAATCGATGACTTGCAGCGTATTGACATTGCCGGCGCAGAAATTACCCGAACGCAAAGTCACAAACGCCTTGTCACCTTGGACGACCACTGGATCGCAAGAAGTCATGTGTGCATAGCTGCTGACAAAGGTTGGACTTGCCGCATTGCTGAGGTTGTAGATCAACATGCCGGTTGTCGTGCCGATGTAGAGATATCCGTCGGCGGGAAAAAGTGTTTCGGAACTCATCGTGAGTCCAATGTCACGCAGGTGAACCAATCCATCCTGAATGTCAAAAACACCCAATTCGAAGTTTTCCAAGGTATAAAGGTATTGCTCAAAGATCGTGAATCTTGCTGTGGAGCCACCGAGGCCGTTGCCGTTGGCGAAGTTGCTGTTTGCAAGGGGGCCTGCGCCGCCTGAATTGGACATCAACATGTCTTCCATCATTCCACCGCGACCGTAATTCACGACTTCAGTGGTGGTTTCCTCGACGATCCATCCCGTCACCACCCCTTGGTTGGGGTCGATTTCCACCATCGGATAGTTGGGATCAAAGTCTTCCATGAAGACATAGTTGTTGAAAGCAAAGATATTGTTCAGGCGCGTCAGGAAATTGGGATGCCTGGGATCGCTGATGTCAAACGACAAAAGGTCTGTGTAGCTGTCGACGTAAAGGATGTTGTTGCGCACGGCAAGGTCCTGATTGGCATGAACGGGCAGGAAGCCGAGTTCGATGGGACTTGCCGGATTGGAATTGTCGTAGAAGTGCACACCCTCCAAAAACTCATTGACGAGCAAGAGGTTGTTATACAAGTAAATTTTACCGGGTGTTTTGAGCGCCCTTGTCGCCTCAAAAGTAAAGGCCTGGGCACGCCAAGTTTCGGTAGGTGTATACACCGGTGTATTGGCGAGAAAAGACCTTGTGGTTTTGTCGGCGCAGCCGGAAACGATCACAAGAAGAAGGAGCAAAGTGGGGAAAACAAACTTCAGACGTTGCATATTCAAATGTTGTTGTTTTTTCTGAATTATACCCGATTGATGCAGTGCAATTCGAATGGGTTGGAATGCCAACATCACTTTTCTTGAAAATTTGTTGATCGGCTTCAAAATCCCTATCTTTTGGGTTCAAAAAATGTGATTCGATGCGGTCTTCAGTTCATTTCTATCTTTCTGGTCTTCTGTTGTTTGCGTTTCAAGGCTTCCTCGTATCGGAAGCGGTTGCGCAGCCATTTCTGGATGCATGCTTCACCTCTCCGACGGTTGGGACTTCGTTCGCGGGAACCGCCAATGTCAGTAACAACAATGCGGACCTCTTGCGTTGGACCGGGGCGGCATGGACGGGTGGATGGGGAGGTGCCAACATCACGCTAGCTCCTCCGGGCGCAATTGTGAACACGCGCGCGATCTGGAGCGGAGACGGCACCGTCTGGACGACCGGCGGCGAAGGATTTGGCCTGCGTTTGACTTCGCCGATTGTTACAGGAACCACTTATACCTTTGCATTTCAGCGAGTTTCGCATGGTACCGGGCAGAATGGAAACTTCAGGCCTACACTCTATACCAATACGGGCGGCTCTTTTGGGACTTCCTATGGCCAAATTCCCGGCGTCGGCACTGCATGGACCAATTCGACGATCAGTTTTACAGCCACTGCCGGCAGCTCGGGGCATACCTTTGTCTATTTTCACAATAACGTCGGCTCCGGGATGTTCTTGGCCTGCACTGCTGTGATTTTGCCGATGGCATTTTCCGACTTGCAGGCATTCCCCCATGGAGACCGCATTCACCTGCAATGGCACATTCAGGATGAAACCAATTACCAATGGCATGCCGTCGAACGGTCACAGAATGGACAACATTTTGAGGAGGTGGGTCGTGTCGCCTCGGTAGGCGCAGGTGAAGAAGGACATTTGTATCAATTCAACGATCCTGTGCGCGGATTACCCTTGGGGGATCAGATCTATTACCGCATTCGCTCAATCGACCAAGAGGGACTTGAAGCTTTAAGCCCTGTGGTTGAGGCGACTGTGGTTTCCGAAGCAGCTTTGCACCTGACTGTCAAACCCAATCCGGTGCAGCAGGGCAATCTTGGGGAGGCGATGTTCTATTCCGACGCGGAAGGACGTGCGGTTTATCAAATCTTGGACATGGCGGGCAGGGTGCTCGATGAATCCGAATGGATTGTCCAAGGTGGTCTGAATGCATTGCCGTTGCCCAGTGAAAAGCTTGTTTCGGGTATGTACCTGCTCCGCCTTCAAATTGGTGCGAAGTCCGCCATTTGCAAGTGGATTGTCGAATAAAACCATTCGAAGACGGTGAGGCCTAGAGATTGACCCGCACCCCGACTTGCATCATGGGCCAAATCTCCTTCGTCGTCCAGAGATTCTGCTCCGATTGCCAGAAGGAATGTGCCGCCGTGCCCTGCGCATACAATCCGACGCGTTTGAGGATGTTGTAACGAATGCCAAGGCCCAAATTGGCGCTCATTTGTTGGCCATTGTTGCTGCGATCCTCCACTTTGGAAACCAAGGTCCCATCTACCCGCGTCGAAAGCACGCGATGGCGTCCCAATCCCTGGTCAAACTGCACGCCCGCGCTGGCGTAAGTCGCAAAATGCTTGCCCAAGGGCAAAGTATAGGTTCCACCTGCGGCGAGCCCTAAAAACTGCCTGGTCAAGGCCATTTCTTGCGAAAAGTTGGCTCCAGTAGCTTGGACCGTACTTTGCAACCTGCTGTAAACCAATCCTCCAGTGACGCCAAAACCTTTTGCGATATGCCGATCGAGGAAGGCTCCAAACACCAAGGGGGTCTGGTATTTTTCCTCCAAAACCGAAGATTCACCCGATGAGAGGTTTTGACTTGATCCGTTCAACGAAAGTGGGGTCATGTTCAGGTCTAATTCCGGAAAGTTATCTGCATTCATTGCCAAATCAAACGTTCCAGTCCCGGCAGCAAGGTTGGAGCCGGCCTGAGCCGAAAAGGTAGGTAAATCGGCGTTCTGTTGTTTCAAATCCTCAGCCAAAAGCGCATTTTCCGCCTGCTGTTGCATTTCCATTTCTTGCTCAAGCGTCTGCCAAAAAAGAATGCGGCGGTAGGTTTCGTCTTTGGATCCGCTGAGCAGATTTGCTTTTCGGGAAGGCACCGTACTGAGTTTCTCCCTTTTGAGGACCTCCGTGCTTGCCATGGAATTCCCAGATTGTCCATGGCCAAAGTCGGCAGGCACTGCGGATCCCAGAACGCCATTTTCCAAGTCGTCGATCAACCTTGGTCGAAAAGGAACCCTACGTATTGGGTGCGGTTGTGTAAATGCGAAAGAATTCTGATCGGACTTTTGGTAGGAATCCGAATTGAGAGGGGATACCACCGTTCCGTTTGCAGAACCGCTATCCATCAGCGGTCGCGTTGACCACTCTGGGGTATTCCGGACGGCAAAGTTCTTGGCGAATGGGGTTTCGGCGGCGGGCTGAAGCAAGTAGAATCCGAGCAAGAGGGCGATGCCTGCGGCTGCACTCCACCAAATCACGGTGCTGCGCCGCTGCTGCGGCTGCAATTGTGCGGCTATCCTACGCCAAACGCGGGGGTTGGGCACGACTGCAAACATGCGGAAGCGCGCGCCCAAGGGCCGGTCGGTCGGCGTGGCCGCGATGCGGTCCCAGACGGCATCGCTCGGCGGATGCTGAAAACCCTCAAATTTGTCGCCCAAACGGCCTTTATTCTCAGAATGTAGTTCCACGAACCCTCCTTTCTTCCTTTTCCAATCGTTCCTTGAGCAATGATCTTGCCCGGCTGTACTGCGATTTGCTTGTCCCGACCGAGATGCCGAGCTGTTCGGCAATCTCATGATGCTCAAAGCCTTCCACGGCGTAGAGGTTAAACACCATCCGGGAACCTGCAGGCAAAAGCTGCATCATACCCATCAATTCGGCCGCTGAAACTGCCGAAAACGGATCTTCACCGGCATCCGCGACCTGCTTGACCGCATCCAACTCCATTTGTTGTTGGATATGCTTCTGCTTGCGGAAGTTCATCAGGGCGGTGTTCAGGAAAATCCGACGCATCCAAGCGCCCAATTCGCCACGACCTTCAAAGCTTCCCAACTTGCGAAAAACGGTCACAAAACCATCCTGCAGCAAATCTTCGGCTTCCGCCTGACTCGACGCATAGCGCATGCATACACCCATCATATAGGGTGAATACCGGTCGTAAAGTGCTTTTTGGTGCCTCCGGGAGCCATCCAAGCAGCCGACTATCAATTCGCTATCCGTCATTGCGTCGCCCCTGCAAACCGCAGTTGTACATTCTGATGCAACAATTTAAGAAAAGGTTGGAATGGAATTGAGAATTGAGAATTGAGAATTGAGAATTGAGAATTGAGAATTGAGAATTGAGAATTGAGAAACCCGAAGGGTTCAGCGAAGCTAATTGAGAATTGAAGGTCGGCGCAGCCAATTGCGAAGCAACTGCGCAGCACATCATGAATGCCTTTGAAAAAAGAACGCCAATAAGCAATCAGCGAAGCTAATGGAGAATCAAAGCCATCAAGGTAAGCGGATCTCGCCGCGGTTGGCGGGGTGTGGAGTGGTTTTCCAATGGCGCTTTCGCCAATTGGCGATGGAACGATCATGCGTTTCAAAAACGAAAATGGACAATGTGCCGCAGCCCATTGTCCATTTTCAATTCTCAATTCTCAATTTTTAGGCTGCTTCTTTTTCGCCGCCTTCTTCGTCGTCTGGCTTTTCAGGGAAAAGCAAGGAGGCGACCACCGACAGAATCAAGACGCTGCCGACGATGAGCAAGGAGACCCAGCTTTCCATGTGGAAAAGCGGAGCGACCACCATTTTGAGACCGATAAAGCTCAAAATCACGGCCAAGCCATATTTCAGCTTGCTGAACATGTGCATGAAGTTGCTCAACAGGAAGTACATCGAGCGCAAACCGAGGATCGCGAAGATGTTGGACATGTACAACACCACAGGGTCATTGGACACAGCGAAAATCGCCGGGATCGAGTCCACAGCAAATAGCAAGTCGGTGAATTCGATGACGGCTACCACGACCAACAAGGGTGTCGCAAGTTTGATTCCGTTCTCGATCGTGAAGAAACGGTCGCCGTTGAACTCCTTGCTGACTTTGAAGAAGCGGTGCACCAATCGTGCGCCAGGGCTTTTGCTGAAGTCTTTTTCCTCGTCGTCGTCCTTTGCAAAGGCACTTTTGATACCTGCAAAGATCAAGAAGGCGCCAAACAAGGTCATCAAGATGTTGAGCCTATGCTGATGCCACTCATGGCCGTCGACGATGTCTCCGGGGTTATGTCCTTGGTTGCTGAAGATCCAGAAATCCGGAATATAGGTCAGGTTGATGAGCCCGACGCCGGAGAAAATGAAGATCGCTCGCAAGACCAAGGCTCCGATAATCCCCCAAAACAGCACGCGGTGGTGGTTTTCACGGGCGACGTTGAAATAACCGAAGACGAGGATAAAGACGAAGAGATTGTCGACCGAGAGCGCCTTTTCGATCCAGTAAGCGGTCTGGAACTCGGTAAAGGTCTGTGCATCAGCACTCCAATAAAGGAAGGCGCTGAAAGCCATGGAAAGGCTGATCCAAACCATGGTCCAAATACCGGCCTCCTTGGTGGAGACAATGTGGCTTTTTTTGTTAAAAACGCCGAGGTCAAGCGCCAACATCAGGAGTACGATCACCCCAAATATGACAATGACCATCGGATGGGACATCAATTTTTCATGATGACCGACGCTCGCAGCAGCTTGCGAGAGTGTCTTGGTTAACAGTGTATCTTCCATTCGCTTTAGTGAATATTCAACATTTCCAAAAGGCCTGCAAGTTTACGGCTTTCAGGTGGATTACCAACGTTTTCCGCCCCATTTTGTTGCAGTCCACGCCTTCAGGGAGGGCTATGATCCCAGAAGGTTGCCGCGCGGGCTTCGTGATACGCGACTGTGAATGAGGATTCTCCATTAAAACCTCAAAAGCTCGTTTTTATTTTTGAAACAGGCTGCCATTGCCCCTATCGTTCCATTTCGAATGATTCTTGTCAATTTGGGTGAATATCTGCCCAAAACCCCGTAACTTCGCTGTCTCACACCCCTCTAAGATGGAAAAAATCCCCCCTGTCCAAGCCAAGCAGTCACAAGCGGAGACTGCCGAAGGCCCTTCGTCCAAGGCGCCTGCTTCCAATGCCCTGAAACCGCCCGCATTTCAACTGGAAGCTTCCAATCCGGCTCAACTTGCTGCAGCAGGTCCGGTGGTGCAACGCAGTGCCTGGTCGGAGAAACTTGCCAAAATCTACAAAGAGCAGGGACGCGACGCCTACTTTGCCGAACTCCGCAAGATCAATGTCTGCGACATGGACGTCTATAAATGGATCGATCAGAACCTGACCGGCGATGACCATTGGCTGGCAATGATCATGGCCGACTACGGGGACGAAAAAGACTGGCCGATTCATTTGAGGGTGGAACGCGAGATGCGTCCGTTTGCCGGCTGTACAGGTCTGGAAGGCGTCAAGACCATCCTGCGTACAGAGGCTGGGGCGCAGGCCAAAAACGCCCACCTCACCAAATCCATCCATAAGATCACCACCACGCAGACGCTGGATCGCTGGCTGCTGCTGAAACTGCAAGAACTCGGCAGCGAGGCCAATTTCGATTGGAAGGACAAGATCATGGAATGGTTTCTGCGCCACAACGAACTCACCGCCATCAATGAAATCAATGGACGCGGCATTTCGATCGTGACGTTTGACAAGGCATTTGACAAATGGCAGATGAAAAAAGACAAGTCCATTGAAATCAAGGATTTGTCAGGCAGCCTACGCGGAAATACCGACGGGAATACGATCCGGATCAATTCGGCATTGAGTGTGGAGCAGGCCGTGACGACGATGTACCACGAAGTGCAACACAAAGTGGTGGGCGAACAAAACCTTCCCTATTTGGACGAGGAGGTTGAGGTGCGGGTGAAGACCGAGGAAATGATGATCAAACAGGGGCTGCCGGAAACGAAACCGGGCTACCGGAAGGCGGATGGGACGGTGGACCGGGACTTCATCAACAATGAGATCCAAAATTCTTCGCACTACAATCCGAAGGACAAAACGCGGCTTGACCGCTGGTACGAGGGTGAAAAGCAGACTGGATCCTGGCAATTACCTTAAATATGGTTGGCAGCAAGCGTTTGCAGGTTTTTTCCGCAGGACTATTGCTGTTGCTCGGCAGCGGCTGGATCCTGTTGAGCTTGGCAGCTTGCAAGCCGCGGCAGACCCGCACGGAAATTCAAAAAACAGATTCGACTATGATCGCAGTAAAAGGAACAATCACGGAATATACTCCCAACGCCATGCGTGACCACTATGATGGCGGAGGCTTTGCCACGTTTGCCAAAAGCGTCGTGACCGTGCAACCCGCATCCGCCGAACTACCGGCAACCTTGCAGATTTACCACGACGAATCCGAGGAGATTCCGGCTTGTTGGCAAACGGTTGGGCAGACCGTTGCATTTGACTTGGATCCCGAATACCTGAAAAGCACGAACATTTTCCGGGACGCGCTGGAGAATGTCGTCTGCGAATAGGTGCGTTTCGTTTGATTGGCCCTCATTTCTTCGGAAACCAAGGGAAGAAGGCACTTGTCTTGCGAATGTATTCCGCATACTGCGGCTTTTGGGTTTTGAGGCTCTTTTCAAGGAGTGCGACGCCGGAGACCTTGACAATCAGTCCGGTCATCAGGATCGAACCCAAAACGCCCCAATAGCCGCCGGCACCGATGGCAATCAGTCCAAAGCCCCACCATACCGCGGCATCCCCGAAGTAGTTGGGGTGGCGGGTGTAGCGCCAGAATCCGCGGTCCATGACCTTACCCTTGTTGGCAGGATCCGCCTTAAAACGTGCCAATTGCCAGTCACCTCCGGCTTCGAAGACAAATCCGATCAGCCAGAAAGCAGCGCCGACGTAGTCCCAGGCATTCAATCCAAACCGTGATTCGCCCTGCCCAAATGCCAGCGGAACCGCAATCAGGCCCATCAACAGACCTTGCAGCAGAAAAACCTGAAAATAGCTCAGCCACCAATAGCGATCCGCCCCGTAGTCTTTCCGGAATTGCTGATAACGGAAGTCTTCGCCCTTGCCCAGGTTGCGCCACGCAAGGTAAATGGAAAGCCGAAGGCCCCAAATACTTACCAGGATCAGCAGCAGGAGCTTCCGTTCGGGGTTCCCCTCCCCTGCCCAGTAATACCAGCCATTCGTGAGGACAAAACCCATTCCCCAGAAAATGTCGACGATGCTCACGTTGCGCAGGGGGATGCTCAGGAGCCAAAGCAGGGTGACCATGACCCAGATTCCGAGGAATCCCCATCCGTAGATTTCAATGCTGCCCATCTTGCTTTTTCCTTTGACCGCTACAATTTGATCTTTCCAATGTCTTGGTTGTCAATCCACCAGAAAAAACCATCTCTCCGAAGTTAACGGAAACCTACCATATATTGGAAAAAGCATTTAACTTGGTGAAATAACCCTTAAATCCCGAATACAATGGCAAAGGAAAAAAGCGCGAAGAAGGAAGAAAAGAAAGCTCCTGCAAAGGACGAAAAAGAGAAAAAAGCCGCCAAAGAGGCTAAGAAGGCGGAGAACAAAAAACGATAAGGCAGAATTCTCAGAATTTAAAGAATCAGTTGGGGTGTTGAATTCCAACGTTGGTCCTGTAATCCAGCCTTGGCAGAATTCAGGCAAGCTGGCATTCTCGATTGGGTTGAATTCCAACTGGTGTTATTCAGGGATGCCAGCTTTGCTAATCTGCCGGCAGATTTCGGCGAAAGCATTCTGCTGAATTGAACACACGGTGATTCAGAAAATTCTGATTCAGAAAAGGCTTCAGGGGATTAGGATCAACTTCCCTACGCTCATGCCGGATTCGATGGCTTTGTGGGCCTCTGCGGCTTGGGCGAGGGGGAATGTGCGGGTGACGGGTGGCTTGAGCTTGCCTTCGGCGATCCAGCGGAGCATGTCGGTCATGCCTTCTTCCAGGAGGTCGCGGCGGTTGAAGAGGAAGCTGAGGTTAAAGCTCACAATGCTTTTGTTTTGGTTGGGCAGGTCAATGGGATTGAATCTTGGCGTTTTGAGCCATCCCCAGATGAGCTTGGGCCAATTGAGTTTTCCGCCGGATTTGGGGAGCATCGTGTGGAAGCCGTAGATGACGAGCTTCCCCGTTGGTCGCACGTGGGCCCAACTCTCGCGCAGGGTCGCGTAGCCGTTGGCGTCTAGGACGACGTCGAAGCCTTCCGGGGCAATCTTTTCCGCTTCTTTCCAGAGGTCCTGCGTGGACTTGTCGATCACGAAGTCCGCACCCGAGGCTTTGGCCGTTTCCGTTTTGTGGCTGCTGCCGACGACACCGGTCATTTCGCAGCCTGCGACTTTGCCGAGTTGGAGCAATGCCGTTCCTACGCCGCCTGCGGCGCTGTGCACGAGGATCTTCATGCCCGGTTTGAGGCGCATTTGCTGGAAAAGGGCATGGTAGGCGGTGAAGAAGACCGCGGGGAATCCGGCGGCGTCTGCCATTGACCAGCCTTGCGGCATGGGGAAAACTTGGTAGGCGGGTGTGCAGAGCTGCGAAGCATAACCTCCGAAGAAGCGCACGCCAAAAACCGGGTCACCGATCTGCCAACCTGTCACGCCTTCGCCGAGGGCGGTGATTTTACCTGCGAATTCGAAGCCGGGGGTGATGGGATAACCGACAAAACGTTTGGCGCTTTCGTAGAGTCCCCAACGCACGGCGCAGTCGGCATAGTTGACGCCGGCGGCTTCGACAGCCACGGCCACTTCGCCCGCGGCGGGCGTTACGTCAGGAAATTCCTGGTAAAGCAGGCGCTCATATCCGCCGGGCTTTGGGATCACGATTTTGTGCATGGTGCAAGATAGGGCTTCCTCGCCTTCAGAACGCATTCGTCAGACAAAACTTCAGCAACGGCCCCAATTCAAATCACAAAAAAGACATTCCGAAACATCCGTTCACGAAAAAGCCATTCTGCAGGAGAATGGCTTTTCCAGAAACAAAATCACTGAAATATTATTGAATCGTATAGGTCACGCCCAAGGAGAAGGTGCGGCCGATGCGGTAACTGCTGAAGATGTAATCGACATTCTTGAGGGTCTGCACTTTTTTGTATTCAGGGTCCAAAAGGTTGCGTGCCCTGAAACGGATGTCAATCGGGCCAAAACGCTTGCCGACGGAGAAGTCAAGGGTTGGACGTGGCTGCTCGTAGACGTTCGGGGTACCGCCACGGCTGACTGCGGCGATACGTGGACCAAATACGTTGAAGCTCATGCTGGTATTGAAGCCGATGGAGTCATTCGTATAAGCCAATTCTCCATTCAAGCTGTAAGGCGATTGGCCAAACATGGCGCGTGTGGATTCAGCATTCGGATTGAGGCTGCGAATCTGCTCCAATTCGTCGGGGCTGATATCGAGGCGGCTTTTGATCAGGGTGATGTTTCCGCTTGCACGCAGATCTTTCAAGGCAGGCGTAATGAAGTCGAGATTCTTGCGGAATTCAAATTCGACACCAACAAGCGATGCATTGGGCACGTTGCGGTAGTTGCCCTCGATGTTGGCTGCCATCGGGTTAATGACCAATTCGATGGGGTTGGTGAAGTTCTTGTAAAAAGCGCTGACAGAAACCAATTCGCTCGTCGAGGGATACAATTCCCAACGGAGGTCGAGGTTGTCGATCAACGTGCGTTGCAGGTCAGGATTGCCGATGAGCACCATGTCACCCACGAAGTCAAAGCTGGCATACGGGGCCAATTCGCGGAAGACAGGACGAGCCAAGGTGCGTGAATAACATCCACGGAGGTTCATGATATTGCGCATGGCCTGTGGGCGCATCGCGTAGATCAGGTTGACCGAAGGAAGAATATCGAGGTTGTTGAGGGTGGCAGCGTCCAAATGCGTGTCTTTGCTGGTAAGCACGATGCTCGTGGTTTCCATGCGGGCACCCGTAATCATGCGCAATTCGCCGATGAGGGGCATATCCACCATCATGTGGGCTGCGGCGATGCCTTGTGTTCCGGAGTAGCTGTTGCGCAATTCGCTGGCGTCGGTAATGTAGTTGCCATATTGAAACAGGCCATTGTTGTCGGTACCGATCACGCCGAGGTTTTCTTCGCCAAAATACGCTGCCGGATTGCCATCGTAATGAATGGTCTGCGGAGAACCGTTGACATATTCGAAGCGACGCTCATAAAATTCACGGCCTTTGTAGGTATATGCGCCTCCGAACTGGAATTTGGATTCGCGGCCTGACCATTGCTTGAATGGCAGTGTAAACCCAACCTTGCCATCGAGGTTATTCTCTTCCATCTTGCGGAAATAGCGGCTCGGTGCGCTGTACAAGGCCCTTTGGATGTCGTAGACCGTGTCTTCGCGGGTGTAGTCATTGGAGAAAAAGCGCAAGTCGGGTTCGTTTTGTGCCGAATGTGAAAATGCACCGATCCAATCCGCCTTCAATTTACCAAAGGTATGGTCACCTTTCAATTGGAACATGTCCAATGCACGCTCGGTGTAGCTGATGACCCTTGTTTGAAACACAATATTGGGGTCATCGCGCATCAGGTCACCTTGCAAGAATCGTGCACTGCTGTTGCCGCTTTGGTTGTGCATGTAGTTGAAGCTCAACTGATGGTTCACGCTTGGCAGCCAAGAGAAATTGACCAAACCGCCCCAAAGGACTTCCCTGCTTGCTTGATCGCCTGTCAGGTAAATCTGGTTGTTGAGGCCATTGCTTTGGTCGATGTTGCTCACCAATTGCCAGCGGCCTTCCACGGCATTTTCAAAGAAATTGTCGGTTTTGTTGTAGCTCAGACCGACCACGTAGCCAAATGGCTTTCCACCCAATTTCTTCTGGTCGCCAATCGTAAATGCATGGCTGTGGTTGAGTGACGAATTGGATACTTCGGGTGTCATCGGTGTCGAGAAAGCATTGGTTGCCAGCTCGATGGCATCAGCCTTGACCGGATCTGCAAAGCTCTGATCTGGAAGGATGTAGCCGCTGTTGCTCAACGGAGCAGGCAGATCACGGGTGCCATCGTCCATGCCCAACCAATCGGTATTGCCGCGCTGACCTGTAAGAAAATCATTGCGGAAGGAGGCGCTGGTGTTGAAGCCCAGGCTGCTGTTGTAGCTCAAGGAAAATTTCTGCGGAAAGTCTTTGGTTGAAATCTTGACCAATCCGCCGGTAAAGCTTCCAGGAAGGTCTGGGGTAAAGGTTTTATAGACAACAATGTTGTCGATCAAATTCGCGGGAAAAAGGTCCATCTGCACCGAGTTACGGTTTGGATCCAAGCTTGGAATCTCAGAGCCATTGAGCAAGGTTTTGGTGTAACGGTCGCCCAAACCGCGTACGTAAACGTATTTGCCGCCTTCGACGGTGACACCAGTCACACGCTTCATGGCTGCGCCGGCATCTTGATCACCTGTGCGCTGCACCTGCTCCAGGGAAATCACGTCGACGACTGAGGTAGATCTGCGCTGCATATTGATCAAGGTCGCCTCGTTGTTTTTGACCACCTTGTCCATGATCACGACGATGTTCTTGTCACCGGCATCGTTGACATCCATTCCCATCACCACATCCTGTACCAATGACTGTCCAGCAGTGAGTTGAATGTTGTCAATTGTTTTGTTGTTGTAGGAGATATATGTGCAAACCAAGGTATAATTTCCCGGTGCAACCTCCACGGAATAGGCTCCGGCGTCGTCGGTGTAGGCCCCTGCGACCATGACACTGTCCTTGAGCAAGCGAATGGTCGCACCGACAAGGGCTTCTTGGCTGTCAGCGTCTTTGACTGTACCCGCGATGGTGGCCGTTTGCGCGAAGGCTACATTCGCCAGCACTGCGAAAGTAACGATCAAAAGTAGTAGTTTTTTCATCCTATACAGTTGTAATCCTAATCTTGGTGCAAAGGTCGGCTTAGGGTGTGACTAGGGAATAATGAACAAGCAAAATCTACGTTAAGCCCTTGGCGGATTTGTTTACAATTCGTTCACAATTCCGATTTCAGACCTTGATCCAAAATGCATCGGGGCAACCCTCAGATTGCCCCGATACCTATTCAAACATGCTCAAATGCTGTCTTAGAGATACCCGAGGGCATCCAAGCCGGTCCATCCGAGGAGCCAATTGGTGGTTCCGTCAAATGCACCTTTGTGTGTTGCCGGGGTGAACCAAACGTCGCCGGACGGGGTCGCACCGCTCAGCACAGCACTATTGGTCGGCGCTGGATTGAGGCTACCGCCAACGGTACGTGTGATGCTGACAAACTGCGGATCAACGACCGTGTTTCCGGCAGTGCCGAAGTAGGCGATCAAGTCGTCGGCAGCAGCCGTAGAGTCTCCTGGCAATACACCTGAGCCGATGGTGATCGTGAACATTTTGCTGGCGTTGTTGCTGGCAATGTTGTAGAAGACGTTGCCTTCGAGTTTCAAGTCACCTGCCTGATAACGGGCGTAGCTGTTGTCAGGATCGCTGAGCAATTCGATGTCGATGCCTTTGCTGTAGTCGTAGAAAATGGAGTTGTGGTATTTGCCACCTGCATTGTCACGCATCGTAATGGCGCGCTTGCCTGCTGCTGCACCGCCACCGATATAGGTTGCGTTGTAAATGGTTGGCGTAGCGAATGGGCTTCCGTTTTCAGGATTGGTGCCTCCGTCGTGCTCGCCACCGCGGTCGCCATGGCTTTCGTCGGTAATGGCAAACCAATATTGGCCTTTTCCACGGAAACCTTCGTCGTAGTCGATCGCGTCGTCTCCGCAGAATGCTGAGATCAAGTACTTGACATTGACCGTGCCGCCAAAGAATTCGACGCCATCGTCTTGGTTGTTCAGGATCTCGATGTGATCAACGGTGGTGCCGCTGCCTACGCCGCCAAAGGTCAAGCCGTTGATTTCGTTGCCTGCGCCGATGTCGGTACCGCCGTAGCGGATGGATACATAAGACAAGGTGCCGCTGTTGTCGGCATCATTGCTGCCGCCATAAAGGCCGCGGGTTTCGGTGGTTGGAATGCCTTCAATGGCTGATTCGCCGGGGGTGCTGTTCAAGCCTGCATTGCCCAACACGATCAAACCACCCCACAAGCCACTTGCGCCTGCTGGAATGTCGTCTGATTTGGTCACGTCGTCTTGCTCTGCTGTGAAGATGATCGGATTTGCGGCAGTGCCTTGGGCGACAATTTTGCCACCACGAGCAACCACAAGTGCAGATGCATCGGTGCCTTGACCTGCGCGGCCTTTGATGACCGTACCTGCTTCAATGGTAAGGATTTGACCGCTGTTGACGAAGACGAATCCATCGAGGATGTAGACTTTGTCTTTGGTCCATGTGGTTGTACCTACGCCTGTGCCATCGTCGGTGATGACGTTTTCATTGCTGTACTCGCAGGTACCGTTGTCTTTTTCCGCTTCGGGATCGTAGTTGAGTGAGGTTGGGTCGGTGCAACCTTCTTTTTTCTTGCAAGAAGATACAAAAAGCCCGAGGCCGAGGATGGCCACCATGAGCATTGGGAAGGAGGAGAATTGCTTTTTCATCATTTTTTTTGCCGAATAATCTATTGGCTGAAATTCTGATGCAAAGTTGGGGGGAGGCTGTCAGAGACATGTGATGGATGCGTTAACAATGCGTTAAACTTTAGCGGGGTGTTTTGATTTTGGGTAAACAAATTTATCTATTGCACTACTTATCAATTGATTAGATCGAATTACTCCTTTTCTGGACCGGAAGGATTTGGGGCTGAGTTCTGGCCACCCTCCTTCGGCGGACACGGCGAAGGACACGAAGGCACCAAGCTGGGTTTTGAAATCTTGCCACCCTCCTTCGGCGGACACGGCAAAGGCAAGACAAGGCACCAAGCTGGGGGCTGGGGTTTTTGAATGCTGATTTTGCACAGCAAAAAAAAGCGCAACGGTTTCGGTGCCGCTGCGCTTTTTGGGAAGATGGAAAAGTGGGTTTAGAGATTCATGATTTCGGAGATTTTGCCTTGGTCCAGGAGTTGCTGAATGTTGGTGGATTCGGCGAAGGTCTTAATGAATTTGGTGTTGTCTCCTGCGGCGACGTTGATGGGGTAGTTTTCAAAGGCGCGGCTTTGGAGATAGGTGCCGAGGGGAATTGATTTTGCTCCTTGTTGGACGTTGTAGGCTGCGAGGTCTTTCATGAAGATGCGACAGAGGAGGTAGTCGGGCAAGGTCTCAGCAGGATCGACCCAAATCAAATCAACGGAAGCAGGTGTCAATTGCGCGCTGCCCTTGGTGGCCACGCCGTTGTAATTGACTTCCAGGGAGATGGTCATGTCTTCCAATTTTGGTTCCGGACGGCCATCGGCAGCCATTTGGGCGACAACACCTTGCAGGTGGGTTTTCGGATCCTTGTCCTTGGGTTCGTCCCCATCGGGATGGGTGGCGAGTTTGCCGTCCAATGCATCTTGCACGATTTTGGTGATGACCGGCTTCAATTCGGCGACGTTGGTGGCGGTGGCGTGTGCGACATCGACGACTTGATTTTCACCGTTGGCGCGGCCGGTGGTGAGTGGCACTCCGTAGCGTGCGGTGAAACTTTCGCCGGTGGCCACGGGAATTTGCGGTTCGGTTGGAGCCTCCTTTTCGGTGCAGGCGGAGAGGACAAGGGTCAAGGTCAACAAGACCCAAGCAGATTTCAGTAATTTTTTCATAAACGTGTTTTAAGGTGATTTTGGGTAATGACAGCGGACGGATGCCAGGGTTGCGTCGTGGTATCGGGAAATTTTTGTTTTGTTGAGAGTGCTTAGGAGTGGGGTTGGAGCGCTGATGGAGTAATTGAGAATTGAGAATTGAGAATTGAGTGTCTGAATCAGAATCTTTAGATCAGCGAAGCTAATTTACAGGATTTGCAGAATTTCCTGAATAACGTATTGGTTTTTGACACCTTGGACTGAGACGAGGCACGCCGCTTCGCGAGACGCGGTGCCTCGTCTTTAATGGGGGAATTGTTGTTTTTCGCGCCGAAGGTGCCGACTGTTGGTAGCCTCGGGTGGTAGCCCGAGGTTGGGTGGGTCCCCACCGTTTTTCCGCTTTGGCGGCGACTGATTGGGGTTGGCGGCGAAGCGGGGGTTTGTGGCTTTGCTGCGCTGGGGATTTTGTTGGCGGCTTTGCTGCCATTTTTATCGCCTCTCCCCTGCCCCTCCCCATCGCTTCGCTTTTGGGGAGGGGTTTAAGTATTGCTTTTGGAGAAGGGGAATTGGTCGGCTTTGCCGAATGAGGCGTCGGCGTCTCGCCGAAACGCCGATGCTGCATTTCAGCCTCTGGCTGCGAAGTTCGACTAAAAGGTTTGAGGATGAGGGGGCGGCGGTGCCGATTTGGATGGGGTTGGTGGAAACGGATTTTGTTTGCCGCATGCCGCAAGATTTGGGA